>DMHA01000210.1:0-11246 GCA_003449615.1 Flavobacterium sp. | reverse complement strand
TTTCAAATTTCGTAACTATTCAGCCCTAAAATAAATTCGACACAGATTTCACAGATTTCACAGATTTTTTGTCTATATTTTATACTAACCTCACAAATTTATTGCTTCGCAACTAAAAACAACACAGATTGGTGTAATTTTTACATTCAGAATCTGTGTAATTTGTGAAATCTGTGTCTTTTTTCTTTAAATCATGTACAACTTTACTATGGGCTGAATAGTTACCAAATTTCAAATTTTAAATCTGTGAAAATCCGTTCAATTCGCGTAATCTGTGGCTATTATTGACAGTGAATTATTCTGGAATTTGTTGACTCAGACAATGTAAGGATCCAAAACCCCAAATTAAATCTATCGCATTTATGCCAATAATTTCTCTATCGGGAAAACAATTGGCAATGATGTTTAAAGCGATTCTATCATTCGAATCATTAAATGTTGGAACTAATACACAATGGTTCAAAATCAAGAAATTAGCATAACTGGCGGGTAATCTCAATCCGTCAAAATCGATGCGTTTTGGCATCGGTAATTCTACTATTTTTGGAGATTTTCCGTTTTCTAATTTTGCATTTTGCAAACGTTTTAAGTTGTCTTGCAAGGGTTTGTAATTATTGTCCTTTGGATTTTTTTCTACAATGGTTATGATGGTATCTTCGTTAACAAATCGAGCCAAATCATCGATATGTCCGTGAGTATCATCGCCTTCGATTCCGTCGCCTAGCCAAATGACATTGGTAATTCCCAAATATTCTTTGAAAACCGCTTCATAATCGGCTTTGGTAAAACTAGGATTTCGAACCTGAATATTGGGATGCATCAAACATTCTTCCGAAGTTAGTAAACTGCCTTTTCCGTTGGTGTCAATTGCGCCACCTTCCACAATCACGGGTTTTCCTTTGTATAAAACTTGGGTAACGGGAATATTTAGAAATTCACCCACTTTGGCAGGAACCTGTTTGTCAAGATGGATGTTTTTGTATTTTGCCCAACCGTTAAAATTAAAATTTAAAGCTTCTCTTTTGGTTCCGTTTTGAACAATAATCGAACCCGAATCCCGCATCCAGCTTCGGTTGGTTTTATGAATGATGAAAGAAACATTAGTCATTTTTACTGTTGCAGTTTCCAGCATTTCAATGACATTAGTCTTTAATTTTTCATCGGCAACCACTAAAAATACTTGCTCGAAAGTGGCTACTTTTTTAATAAATTCCACAAAAGCCCATTGAATAGCTTCATATTTTCCTGGCCAATCCTTGCCATTATGCGGAAAACAGAGTAAAATTCCTTGTTGCTTTTCCCATTCGGCGGGGAATCTTCTATTAGATGTGCTCATAAATTAGTGCTACTTTAAAAATCACAAATATAAACATTCAGGAGGATTATTTGATGTTCATTTTTTGATTGCCAAACTTCATTTGCAAAAAAAATATGTTAAAGATTATATAATATTAAAATAATATGAGCCTATTATTACTGTATTACTTTTGAAAAAAATAAAAATAAATAATTTATGAAACAGTATGGTTTGGCGGTATTAGCCGCAGTAATGGTATTAGCAAGTTGCGAAAATGATTCGAAAGAGACAGAGTTTACTGTCAATGAAAATCCAGCCACTTTCAAAGAAATTGGTTCAATTACTATTGGTGCTGTCGGTGCTGCCGAAATAAGTGCTTATGATGAAACAACAAAAAAATTGTTTACAGTAAACAATAGTACTACTAATCAAATAGATGTAATTGATTTAACCGATCCAACCAATCCTAAAATGCTAACAAGCATTGCGTTGTCGTCTTACAACGGAGCTTCCAATAGTGTTTCTACTTTTGGAGGTAAATTGGCAGTAGCCTTAGAATCAACTATTGACAAGCAAGCTAATGGGAAAGTGGTTGTTTTTAATACTACTACTTATGCTTTAATTAAAGAAATTACCGTTGGTGCTTTACCCGATATGATTACTTTTTCGCCTGATGGAAAGTATATTATGACTGCTAATGAAGGAGAACCAAATGATGATTATTCCAAAGATCCAAACGGCACGGTTTCCATCATTGATGTTTCAAATAATTATACTGTTTCAACTCTTGATTTTTCAAGTTTTAGCAGTCAATTGAATACTTTAAAAGTTGGTGGTTTCAAAATTAAAAATCCTACCTCAAATTTTGCTGCTGACATCGAACCGGAATATGTTACCATCTCATCGGATTCTAAAACGGCTTGGGTAACTTTGCAAGAAAACAATGGGGTTGCCAAAATTGATTTAGCCACAAAAACTATTTCTGGAATTTTCCCTTTAGGTTTTAAAGACTTTAATAGTGCAGCGAATGCAATTGATATTAGCGACAAAGATACTGAAATTGCATTTAATACTTGGAAGCTTAAAGGAATGTTTATGCCAGATGCGATTGCAAATTACTCTGTAAACGGAAAAACATATTTCATTACTGCAAATGAAGGAGATGCCAGAGAATATGCAGCCAATACAGATGTTAAGCGATTGGCAACATTAAGTTTAGATCCTACTATTTTTCCTGATGCAACAGCATTAAAAGCGACCAATAAAATGGGAAGATTGAATTTAGTTTCGACTATGGGCGATACTGACGGTGATGGTGATTTGGATGAATTAATAAGTTTTGGAGCGCGTTCGTTTACAATCTGGGATGGTAATTCTGGAAGTTTAGTTTTCGACAGCAAAAATGATTTAGATAAACGATCTCATGAATTTGGAACGTATGATGACGGTCGCAGTGATGATAAAGGTGCTGAGCCAGAATCGGTTGTAGTTGCCAAAATGGGAGACAAAAACATTTTGTTTGTAGGTCTTGAAAGAACGGACACGGTAATGATTTATGATATTACCAATCCATCTGCACCACAATATTTGCAAAGCATAAAAACAGGAGATGCTCCAGAAGGCTTGCTTTTTATACCAGCATCAAAAAGTCCAACCAAAAGAAGTTTGGTCGTTGTGAGCAGCGAAGGGGATGGCTCTGTTAAATTCTACCAGCCTGATTTGAATTAGACTTAAAAAGGAATAAAAAAAATCTACCAAAATAACTTTTTGGTAGATTTTTTATTTCTGATCATTTTTAAATCGAATATTAATCAATCGCTCTTTTTGTAATATCGCCAAAAGCATCAATTCTCCTATCCCTAAAGAAAGGCCAGTTCTGACGTACATTTTCTTGTAAATCTAAATCCACTTCGGCAATCAGGATTTCTTCTTTATCGTGTGAGGCTTGTGCCAAAATTTCGCCTTGTGGACCAGCAATAAAGGAGGAACCCCAAAACTGAATTCCAGCAGTTCCTTCGATATATTGTTCTAAACCAATTCGGTTGGCAGCGGCAACATACACGCCATTCGCCACAGCATGACCTTTCATCACGTTCATCCAAGCACCGTGTTGGTTTTCGCCATATTGTTCTTTTTCGAGTGGATGCCAGCCGATGGCTGTTGGATAAAACAAAACTTCAGCACCTTGCAAAGCGGTCAAACGAGCCGCTTCGGGAAACCATTGATCCCAACAAATGAGTGTTCCGATTTTTCCTTTATTGGTCGGAAATGCTTTGAAACCCAAATCTCCGGGCGTGAAATAGAATTTTTCGTAAAAATGGGGATCGTCTGGAATGTGCATTTTGCGGTACAATCCTGCTTCTGCACCATCGGTGTCGATGATGTAAGCACTGTTGTGATAAATTCCTGCCATTCTTTTTTCGAAGAATGGAACGATAATCACGACTCCCAATTCTTTTGCCAAAGCACTAAAAGCAATAAATGATGTACTGTACAAAGGTTCTGCCAAAGCAAAATTATCGACATCTTCACTTTGACAAAAATAGTGACTGCTGTACAATTCGGGTAATGAAATGACTTCGGCACCTTGATTGGCGGCTTCTCGAACCCAAGACAAACATTTTTTTAGATTGTTTTCAGCGACATCATTAAGGTTCAATTGAATAACTGCGATTTTATACTTTTTATTTGGCATAAGGCAAAATTTAGAGTGCAAAAATAGTTATTTATCCCTTTTTAACTTTGAAAAAGAGGCTATTTTTTCTTTAAAATTAATGCTCCAATCAATGAAACGACAATCCCAATTGGTAAAATTTCCATAAGAGTGAGTAAAATTATCATTATTGGGTTTTTGTACCATTCCTTCATTTGATTCATTTCGGCAGTTTTTGCTACAAGTTCTTCAGGATTCGTGTTTTTCAGCACCATTTCACTGTATTGTTCCATAAAGTTTGGAAAAAAATTATAGTAAACAATGAGCCAAACAATAACATAAATGGTTGAAATTACTAATGAAATACTCAAGCCAGTTAGGAATGCTTTTCCAAAAGTAATTACGCCTCTATTAGTTTCACGCTCTTGTTTTATCCCAAGAATTACAAAGATAAAAGCAAGAAGCATACTGCCAAAACCAATGATTGGGCTAGGTTCACTATCGGGATTAGTTTTCATATAAAGGGTCATCGAAATCATAACAATACTTACGATTATTCCGCCAAAAATTCCGTTTTTAAGGATGATGTTTTTCATAATTATAATTTTTTGGTTTGTAATTCAAAGATAATGAAATAATTATGTCATTGTGTTGTTTTGAATTGTGCGAAA
Organism: Flavobacterium sp.; assembly: GCA_003449615.1. Lineage (GTDB taxonomy): Bacteria > Bacteroidota > Bacteroidia > Flavobacteriales > Flavobacteriaceae > Flavobacterium. The sequence goes on along the minus strand of DMHA01000210.1, from coordinate 6,625 downwards.
AACAAGAAATTTCAGTCTTTATACAATAGTCTTTGATTTGAGAAACTATCTAATAGTTATGCTGTAAGTTGGGATTATTAAAATTATTTTTAAAAGTAATTTTAGTTTATAGTTTGAAAATATAAGTTATAGAGGCTATAATTTAAAAAAAAACAGCTACATTTTAGTTTTTAAATTTGATTGATCTAAATCGCCAATAATAAGATTTACAGCGTTTTTGGCAATATTTAGGGATCTAAGAGAATTCTTTTTTTTGAAGGAATGTGCTTCCATTCTAATTAATATATTTTTGAGCATTTTAATAGCATCGTTAATGTAAGGACCTTTATTGAGCATAATACATTCGGCTTGCATGCCTTGCACAACATCACTAATTTCAGCCCTTGTTGGAATTCCCGTTTTTGCTAAATTTTCTAGGACTTGCGTAGCCCAAATAACTGGAATATGTGCCGCCTCGCAAAACCAAAGTATTTCATTTTGAACTTCTGAACTTCTTTCAAAACCTATTTCAACGGCCAAATCACCTCGGGCAATCATAACACCAATTTTATCTCTTTTCATTCCTTCGAGTAGGATAAAAGGTAAGTTTTCGAATGCCTCTTTGTTTTCGATTTTAAAGACTATGCCTATATCTTTTGCATTATTCAGGTTTAATTGTTCGTATAAATACTGAACATCACTTCCCGTTCTTACAAATGAATAGCCGACAATATCAGCATTTTTACAAACAAATGGTAAGTTTTCAATATCCTTTTCTGTTAAAGCAGGTAAGTTCAATTTTGTGTCAGGAAGGTTGATGCCTTTTTGAGAGGATAATTTTGGTTTATAACAGTGAGTTATTAATAGTTCAACGTCTTCATCTGTTTTAGAAATGACTATTGATTTTATCATTCCATCATCAAAAAGTACTTCATCATTAATTTTGACATCATCTATTATTTCAGGTAATAAAACGCCTATTTCAGCTTTTGAAACTTGTTTACCTTTCTTATTATATTTTGATTTTTTTCCTAAGGTTACTCTTTTTGTTAAGATAATATGTTCGCCAACTCGTATAGGAATTCCAGTCTTAAATTTTCCCTTTTTTCCTTTTTTTTCTTTAATTTGTATTTGTGAAGTTCTTAATTTTGGCCCCGATAAATCCATATAAATTTTTAATTTATACTGGGTTTCCATTTTTATCTCATTGATAAATTGAACCATTTTGGTCCACATTGCAATATCTCCGTGGCTTAAATTGATTCTCGCAATTTCCATTCCACTCTCCACCATTTGTTCTATAATCGATTTATCTTCTGCCGCTTCGTTAGGGAGTGTAACCATTATCTCGGTAAATTGATTTCGGCTTCCTTCATTAAATAAATGATTGGCATTTTTCTTTATTAATTCTTTACTTCTTTCGTATCCTATGATTTCGATATTCGATTTCTCGTCGATAGGAAGGCCTTGAATTAATTTTAAATTTCGAACTACACTATAAAGATTACTGTAAACATAACCTTCGGAAGTGCCTAGGGAAGACACACCATAATCGGATAAATTGGCGTGATATTTTGTTAAATCAAAACTCCTAAGAATTAAGTATCTACATAAATTTTTGGCACTTAATCTGTAATCTGTGTGAATATTCAAGATTGTTAAATCTATTTTTGATTCATTGTCAATTATAGATTGTAAAATTGTGTTTAATTCATCACATAATTTTTCAATTTTCATAAAGTCAAGTTTTTACTTTTTTCAAAAGATTGTGCATTTATTCTATTTCGATTTATACAAAGATATATCAAAATAGTTCTACTTTATATTTTTTTACAATATCGTTTGTAAGATTAACCTAAATTTAATAGTAAAATAGACTTACTAATTTAGCAAAGAGAAGGAGTTAGAAAAAAAATCTTATTATTATAGCTTAAAAATCTTTTTGAATACGTTTACTATTCCTAAAACCAATAATCCAATGATGAGTCCAATGCAAAATTCTTTCAAAATGGAAGGCAACTGTGGAAATAAATGATGAAGGAAATCAATGTTATGTACAAAAATACCACCAGCTACTAAAATTAAGGCGATTGTCCCAATAACTGCTAAACTTTTGATGACTTTGGGCAAAGCCTGTACCAAAATATTTCCTATTGTTTTTGACAAACTTCGTTCCTTGGAACTCAACGCAATAAGTTTGAAACCCAGCTCATCCATTCTCACAATGAGTGCCACAATGCCATAAACACCAACAGTTGCTATTATTGCTACAATCGAAACAACAGCAATTTGAGAGCTAATGGGTTTGCCAATTACGGTGCCTAATGCAATGATTACAATTTCGACAGAAAGAATAAAATCGGTTACTATGGCCGATTTTATTTTGTCTTTTTCAATGGCTAAAATTTCGGCTTCGGTAAAATCTTGTACTTTAATTTCAATTGATTTATGCTTGTGGGGAAAGAAATATTCGAATATTTTTTCGGCTCCTTCATAAGCTAAAAAAAGTCCACCAAGTATTAAAATGATTATAATTGCCAAAGGCAAAAATGCACTCAACAAAAAGGCTATGGGAAGAATAATCAATTTATTGAGGAAAGAACCTTTTGCGATTGCCCACAAAACGGGAAGTTCTCTTGAGGAAATAAAACCCGAAGCTTTTTCGGCATTAACAGCCAAATCATCGCCCAAAATTCCAGCTGTTTTTTTGGTTGCAATTTTACTCATTACAGCAACATCGTCCATAATTGCTGCAATATCATCCAATAGTGCGAAAAAACCTGAGCCCATAATATTGTTTTAGAAACTGCCTAATCTTGGTTTTGATTCCCAAAATTGCTACGGCAAGTTTTGATTATTTATTGTTGCGAAAATACTATTTTTTGGTTGAATTTGGATATAAATTTTTCAATAGTAAATTAATACAAAGAGTCAGGGAAATTTGGGAGTTCTAGAATTTTATAAACATAAAATCACTTCTATATCTAAAAATTGTCGATGAAACGAATTATGAAAGTAAGTTTTTATTTGTTTTGTTTTTATTGAAAAAACGTTTGAAGAGATTTCCTCCAATTGCTTTAATGCCATCGGAATGTTTGGAAACCGAATTGGCAACTGCAAATTCAAACAGTGTTCCCAATACTTTTTTGATTGGATTGTGAGTAAATCCTAACAAAAGTTTTTTTGAAATCAATCCTGTGCCAAAGCCAATTATATTGCTTAGCAAATTATTTTTTATTTCTGGAGAAACAGTTACTTCACGAAATAAATTTTTGACGAAGTTAATGGGTTTTACACTTTCGTAGGCAACTTCAAATTGCAACTTGAGTTGTTCCAAATCATTGTCATAAATCATCTTTTGAACAATAATCATTTCATTTAAAGTGTCGGTTGCGTTCTTGTTTTTCATGTTTTTTTTGGTTTCATCAAATGTTTAATAATAGAATTACTGACAGGAAATTTTAACCAATTATTACGGAATACTTGAAGAAGAATTGCAAGAACCAAATAAAAACCGCCAATTACAAAAAAGCCGTAAAATGTATCGCCAAGCCATTTTCCTATCCACAAGGCTATCCCGATATTAATAATTAAGATTGACAATACAACTGTCATAATAACTATAAGTCTTGAAAAGAGAGATGAAATTACATCGGCCGATTTATCAATGGCGTTTAGCTCTAACAATTTTAGAGTTGTTTTGCTGTAATTTTCCGCCCGTTCAAAAAGTGCTGCTATGGGTGTTGTATTGTCAGTCATGATTTATTTTTTATAGTTTGAATTTAGATTCTGAATGATCCATTTTTTTTAATTCGTCAAACTCTGCTTTTCCGTTTGCGGCAATTTCTTGTACAAAATCTTTTCCACTTTGAATTTTTTCTGCCAAGGAATCTGCAAATTCATTGTATTTTGATTTTAAATCATCGGCATAATCGTTTCCTTTATCTAAAATTTGCTGACGGGTTACCGACCCTTTTTCGGGTGCAAATAAAATTCCCAAAATTCCTCCTATGGCAAGTCCTGCCACTGTTCCTAATACTACTTTACCTGTGCTCATAATTTTTAATTTATTTAATTGTTAATGTATTGAATTTTATTTTTTAACTGCATCGCCCCAATAGTAGCCATATAATTACAAAAACGATGATGGTTCCAAAGCAGCCACCACCTAATTTGTTGGCACCATAACCTGCTATTAATCCTTTGAATATTTTATTCATTGAGATTGATTTTTCTAGAAAATTTTTCTAAACTTTCCACGATGTAAAGGTCGGGTTGTGTGTAGCGAATTGTTTTATAATACTTTAATAAAAAGTTTCAAGATTCACAGATTAAAAAAAAAAACGCCTTTCTGGACAGAGATTTATGGCGAGCGAAGTTAGAAACTTGACTTTATAGGGTTGTAAAAGAGTATTGCAATCTATTTGGTAGTGGATAGAAGTAGCGAATTTTATTTTTGAGCAGTAATTAAAAATACCGAATAATCTTTTGTTGGTTTAACAATGGTACTCGCATTTTGAATTTTGATGTTTTGGAATCCAGCATTTTTAACCATTTCGACAAAATTCTCACGGTCAAATCCGAAGTGAAAAACTCCAGTATCTTCGGTGTGAAAAGAACCATCTTCGGTGTCAAGATCAGCTATGGCAATGATTCCGTTGTCTTTCAGAAGTGAATGAAATTTTTTGAACAATGCCAAAGTATCTTCAATGTGGTGAATGGTCATAGACGAAATTATAACATCAAATTTTCTATCTAATGTTTCTTTTGTTAAATCCATTTGAACGATTTGAACGGAACATTTTAGATCTGCTATTTTAGATTTCAAAACGGCATTCATTGAAGATGAGATATCAACCGCTGTAATTTCGCCAATGTATGGAGTAATTTCTGAAAGCAACAATCCTGTTCCAGATCCAAAATCCATAACACTCATTTCTTTTGAAAATGAAACTTCTCTTAAAATAGTTTGGGCAATGGTGCTCACATTTTGAGTTCTAGACTGCTCATTATCGTAATCATTTGCTTTTTCTGCGAAGAAATCTTTTGGGTTCATATTTTAGTAGTATTTTGGTCAATGCTAATGTATTGAGAATATTTTGGACTTGAAATTAATAATCAATCATCCTTGTTGTCGTCGTCTTCATCATCATCAAAATTCAAAAAATCATCCGGATTAAAGGGAATATCTTCGTCGGGGTCTTTATCGTGGGCACTTACGCCCGGTGGATTGAACAGTCCCCAATCGTCTTTGATGTAACTCCAAACATCGAAACTAGCCACCCAATCGATGAAAAGCAAACGAAACTCGTCGATTTCATTCCGCAATAAATAGATATAATCTTTATCCTGAATGTCTTTATCGAAACGCAAACTACCCGCGTGAACATATAGATCTCGGGCAGCTTTTCTAATTATGGTGGCGTTTTCCATTTTCAAATCATACAAATCGACTGCTTGAGCACCAGCAATTTTTGCTGGGATTATCATCGCATCTTCCATCATAAAACGAACCGTAGTTTCTTGCAAAAATTCATTATCGGCAGGAACAATTTCGATTAATCCCCGAGTTATTTTGTAAATCTGCTCCGCTTTCTGATACAAAGGAAAATTTTCTAATTCGTCTCGTTTTGTCATGGCTGTAAATTTATATAAAAGTTTCATTTTTAATAAGACCCATCTTTAATCCCATTCTTTTACATTATTTAAAATGTGAATTAAATCTGATGGATGTTTTATAATATGTTTTGCCCCATTATCAGTAAGTTCCTGTTCAGACCGATAGCCCCATAAAACCCCTACAGCATTCATATTGGCGTTGGTAGCCGTTTGCATATCTATTTCAGAATCTCCTACGAATAGTATTTCGTCAGGGGCTAATCCCCAACTTCTACAAATTGATTGGGCTTCAAAAGGATTGGGCTTTTTGAGTGCCTCGGTACTCAAACCCACCACAGCATTGAAGTAACCTGGAAATAGTGTAGCGACAATTTTTTTGGTCAGTGCATCTGATTTATTAGAGAACACAGCAAGCTTTATATTTTGGGTAATCAAATAATCTAGTAATAAAATGACTCCGTTGTAAGGTTTGGTTAGGTTAGTACAATTTTCGCTATAGACTTCGAACATCAATTGGTAGCAATTTTCTATTTGTGTCTCGTTGTTATACTTTTCAGGCAGGGATTTGCCGACCAAATTCCGGAGACCGCTGCCTACAAAATATTGATATTTTTTGTAACTGTGCGTTGGGTAGTTAAGGTTTTGAAGCACCGTATTCATAGCATCTGCAATATCTTCGAGTGAATTGACAAGTGTTCCATCTAAATCAAAAATAAGCCCTTTAAATTTCATTTTTATATTATTAAGAATTGGTTTTGATTAAAATGATAATACTACCTAAAATACGATTCCTGACTTCTGCCATTTGACACAAAGAGAAATACTGCAATTCGTCATTAAGAATATTCATTTTTAATGTTTTTTCATTTAATTAATAATGGTAATGAAATTAAAAATTTTAATCTTATTTTTTCCTTGTTTGGAGTTTTGATAGACGACAAAGTTTTTTCCAAACGGTCAAATTTAATTATTTTTGGAATAATATCTTGGGTTTTTTAAGGGTATTATGAAAAACAAAAAGACATCG
>DMHA01000294.1:1237-4564 GCA_003449615.1 Flavobacterium sp. | reverse complement strand
ATACTGAAGTGAAAGGTAAAAAACAATGAACGCAAAAGACAAAGAAGAATTGAAATATTATTGTGAACAAATTGGTAAATTGCTGAAAAAGAACTCTCAAGGAGCGGATAAAGATTTGTATTTGGGAGAAAAATTTTTAATACAACAATTTAAAGAAACAGTACATCCAGAAATTGGAGAATTTTTTTTCAGCAAGAAAGCGAAAAAAGAACAGTAAATACCAGTCTGGGAGAGATGAAAATAAGTAAATCGCTGACTCAAAAATATAAAAGAAGTAGTGAATATTTAGACGAATTATGTTTGTTTGTGATAAGTAATTTTTCATTTCAAAGAGCAGAAGCGATAATTGAGAAGCTAGTAAATGTATTTGTGTCAAAGAGTGTACTGCATGAACTTTTCAAAATAGTCAATGCGAAATAGCTCATCAAAAGGAAGCGGTAGAAGAAATAAGTTTAGATGGCGGAAATATCTGCTTGAGAAGCGGGGAGTGGAGGCAATACAAAGCAGTTAGATTGAATGGAGAGCATTATGGTGGTTGGTATCAACAAAATGATGAAATGCTTGACTGGATCAAAGAACACAAATTAGCTAGTCCAGTTACCTGTTTGGGAGACGGACATGATGGGGTCTGGAATATATTTAGTTTATTAGGCTTTAAAAGAGAGAGAAGAGAAATTTTAGATTGGTATCATTTAAAAGAAAATTTATACAAACAGCCACTAGAGAAGGAACAATTAAAAGAACTAGAAACAGATTTATGGAATGGGAGGATTGATAAGGTTCTTGAGAAATTAGAAGAAAAAAATAATTTCAGGAAATATGTTTTAAAGCATTCAGAGAGGATAGTAAATTATAATTATTATAAAAAAGAAGGAATCACAATTGGTAGCGGAGCCGTGGAATCAGCGGTAAAACAGATTAGTGCCCGTTTAAATTTACCTGGTGCTCGATGGAAAGAGGAGAATGCTAATAAGATGATTGCCTTTCGTTGCACTTACCTTAATTCTACTTAATCTTAAAATTCAGGATGCTCCCGTAGCGGTAGAACAGCAATTAGATACAAGCTCATCAAATGGGCGACTTTTTTTAAATATTATGGCGAGTTTTGCTGAATATGAAAGAGAATTGATTAATGAACGCACTCAAGGCGGGAGACAAGCCAAGTTTTTAGCAGGTGGTTATGCGTACGGAAAGCCTAAATTTGGTATGAAAGCTTCTAATGGTGAGTTAGTAGTAAATGAAGAAGAAAAAGAAATTATTGAATTAATTAGAAGACATCGCCGTTCTGGCAAAAGCTATTATGCAATTGCCGACTATTTGAATAAAAATAATATTCCGCCTAAGCATGGTCTGAAGTGGTATCACAGAAGCATTAAATTGGTTTTAGGTAAGTGAATTTCTCAAACTCCATATTCAAAACTGATTTGTAACTTGGCATTAGAAGCGACAGCTAAACGATCTAACAACGACAAAGAAGGAATACGATTTAAGTCTTTTCCTGATTCCAAGCGGGCAATAACGGCTTGAGTAGTATGTGCTTTTTTTGCAAGTTCTTCCTGAGTCAGTCCAGCCTTTTTTCTCATTTCATAAACTTGTCGAGAAATTTGATTGAGCCTTTGCTCTGCCTCGTATAATAAAACAAATTCAGGGTCTTTTTTTTGTTCTTCAATAATCTCATTCAAAGTAATTGGCTTCATTTTTTTCAATCTCCTTTTGTCTATTCGTTGCTATTTCAATTTCCTTTATGGGGGCTTTTTGCGATTGTTTTTTATAAGCGTGCAATACAACTAATTTACTTTTTCTAAGTATTATATAGAAAAAACGATAGCCAGCCGCTTTAGTCCTGATTTTTATTTCCCAAAGCTTTCCTTCAATCTGTCTGAATTCTACTCTGGGAGTATCAAAACCAAGCTCTTCAATACTTTTCAGACATCCTAAAACTTTAGCCTTATCAGAAACAGTCATTTCATCAATGAAGCTTTTAATCGGACTTTTGCCGTTTGGGGTTGTATAAAAAAGTATTTCCATTAATAATTATACCCATTTGGATATAAGACAATATTAAATTTTAACCTTAAAAACAAAAAAGCTCAAGGGTAAAATATTAAGTGGTATCACCGAAGCGTTAAATTGGTTTTCCATGCCTTGTAATAATTACTTCTGTTTCCAAACCTTGTTCTAGCCCATCTATCAGCTCTGGAAGGTTGGCTCTAGCTTCGGAAATATTAAATTGTTTTGTCATAATCTACTACTTTGTACAGAATAATTGTACACTTGTTTAAATTTGTTTTGACAAAATAAAAAGTATTAAAAGTGAAAGTCTATTCGGAAACTAGAAAAAGTAAGCCATTCTATCGGCGAATTCCTAAGCAAGAAGATTTGATTCATAAATTTAAAGAAGCTAGAGAAGCTAAAAAACCAGTACAACAACTAAAATATTTTGTTCTAGGCTCTATACACCCAAAAGCAATAGTATTTCCATTAGCCCTTAACATTATTTTATCTATTATTTCAAATATAATAACTGTACCAAAAAACGCTCTTGACTCATTAAATCCAGATGAAATAATGCTTCATGAGACAGAAAAAGTAGAAGAGACTTCTCGATTTAGTTTAATTGATACATTTAAAACTTTTTGCATACTTCTTTTTTCAGCAATAGGTAGTTCTTTCATACACGATATTAGTTTTTCTAAAGAAAACTTCAATAAAAAAGAAATTTTAAACTCTGCAAAAAAAATCCCATTGAAAAGTCTCATTCAGTTCTCTCTTATTGGAACAGTAGCTAGTGAAGTAGTCAAATTTCTTCATCACCATTTACTTGAAATTTTTGATCGTGAATTTATAGATAAAAAAAATAAATTTATCAAATTACGAAAACGCTCAAATGAAATTACCGTTCAAATGCTAAAATCTGCTGATCCTGACTTAATGAGGCGGTTGACACTAGAGGTGCCAAAGCTTGTTGAGAAACTTAGCCCATCGTTCAAAAATGATTTAAAACGACTTAAACGAGGTATTCCTAATAATAATGAATTTGCACAGAAAGTATCTGAAATGATCGGAAAAGAGATTAACACTGAAAACATTACAAAAATGACAAGGAGAATGAAACCAGAAGAACTAATTGAATTACTTATAATTAACAAAGAACTTTCAGAGATTGCTAAGTCAATAAAAATAGATGAAGTGTCTCAAAATTTCTGGAAGTCGCTAGGACTTGAAATTGGGCTAGGAATGCTTAGTATATTCACTTCTTACCGATTAACGAAAAATACACCTGTTCTGTCAGCACTTGTTACAGAAGAACTATTTGAAGGCTTTAAA
>DMHA01000294.1:0-1171 GCA_003449615.1 Flavobacterium sp. | reverse complement strand
TTGAAGGCTTTAAAGAACTATTTAAAATTTTAGAAACTGATGCTTTACTTATGTTAGAAATGAATAAAATTCTTATGACTTCTGATCTTGAAAATGCTACAACCAAATTTTATCAGACAAAAAGTTAAAGCCTTTTCAGATAATTGTATCCCAAATGTGGTACATTAAATTTAAAGGAATAAAAAAATTATGAATAAATCAGCTATGATAAGAGCGAGAGTAAGCCCAGAGCTAAAAGAAGAAGTCGAATATATTTTTAATGAATTAGGTTTAAATGCAACCGAAGCAATAACACTTTTTTACAAACAAGTTCAGTTAAATCATGGAATTCCTTTTGACTTAAAAATACCTAATAAAACTACTCTTCGCACTATGCAAAAAACAGACAAGAAAAAAGAATTACACAAGTACAATTCAGTGGAAGAAATGTTTGATACTTGGGATAAATTATGAGTGAAAATTTTGTATTAGAAATATATGAAACCTCTCAATTTAGGAAGGATTTAAAAAAAGTAAAAAAGCAAAATAAAGATTTAAATAAACTAAAAAATATTGTCTATCAGCTTGTACGTAAAAATACATTAAAGCCTAAATTTAAAGATCATTTACTGAAAAATAATTACAAAGACCGTAGAGAATGCCATATAGAGCCAGATTGGTTATTAATTTACAAAATTACTCAAACACAATTAATATTAGAAAGAACTGGCTCTCACTCTGAATTATTTGAATAATTTAAGCTAAAATCAAAAATACTATATTGCAAAACTCCAATGCACAGAACTATTTTAAATGGGCTACCAGAGAAGAACTTAAATTCTTTTTAGCATTTTATAAACCTCATCATCATTTCGTTTACCAATTAAAACAATATACAAAATACTTTCTTCTTCAAAATAAATAATACGATATTCCCCGCTATCAGCCCGCAAATACTTACCTATCTTTTTAGAATCATTAGGTACTGAATTTTGTCTTAAAGCTTGTATTTTAGAGGCAATTTGCTTGGAATGCTTTGGATGAGCTAATTCTAAAAACTTTGTAGCTTGTTTTGATAAATTAAGTTTAAGCATTCAAGAGATTCTTAATCAATTCATCGCTCTGTTTTTCACCAATAAATCCTTCTTTTTCCGCTTCCTGAACTTTTTCTAGCCATAATTCTTCTTTAAGT
>DMHA01000163.1 GCA_003449615.1 Flavobacterium sp. | reverse complement strand
TATCGGACAACAATGATTAAAAAATTATAAATAATTACAACCAAAACTCTCAATCAGTTAACATATAATCGATACTTTGTTTCCTATTATTACAAACTAAATATGCTTTTGAGCGCATTGGAAAGTATGAATTTAGTCTCTCATTTTCGTGATTTATCTTCTAAATGATTATGTTTCTAATTGGGTTAGAACCTGTTAAATGACAAAAACCTATTAAACTATAAAATTACCTTTGGCTTTTTTAGAAATAAACTCATAAACTTCTTAAACACCTGATTATTTTTTAAATTAAATCCTTAATTTTGCAATCTTAAATAAATTAGGAAAAAATTAAAGAATGACACGAGCTTTTGTGAATGCATTTTTACCATAATTAAAATAAACACATAAAAATGAAATACGATATTATAATTTTAGGAAGTGGTCCAGGCGGATATGTAACTGCCATTAGAGCATCGCAATTGGGCTTTAAAGTGGCCGTAATCGAAAAAGAAAACCTTGGTGGAGTTTGCCTGAACTGGGGTTGTATCCCAACCAAAGCATTACTGAAATCAGCCCAAGTTTTTGATTATCTAAAGCACGCTTCCGATTATGGATTGACGGTTACTTCCTTTGATAAAGATTTTCCAGCTGTCGTTCAACGCAGTCGTTCGGTTGCAGATGGAATGAGCAAAGGCGTTCAATTTTTGATGAAAAAAAATAAAATCGACGTTATAGAAGGTTTTGGAAAACTTAAACCTGGCAAAAAAATTGATGTTACAGCCAAAGATGGAAAAGTAACTGAATACTCCGCTGACCACATTATCATTGCTACTGGTGCTCGTTCACGCGAATTGCCCAACTTGCCACAAGATGGTGTTAAAGTTATAGGATACAGACAAGCTATGACATTGCCAACACAACCCAAATCGATGATTATTGTGGGTTCTGGAGCCATTGGAGTAGAATTTGCCCATTTTTACAACGCTATGGGAACTGAAGTTACCATCGTTGAATTTATGCCCAACATAGTTCCTGTTGAAGACGAGGACATTTCGAAACAAATGGAACGTTCTATGAAAAAAGCAGGTGTTAAGATTATGACCAACTCTTCGGTTGAGAAAATTGATGTTTCAGGAAAAGGGGTAAAAGCATTTGTAAAAACAGCCAAAGGAGAAGAAGTTTTGGAAGCTGATATTTTATTGTCAGCTGTTGGAATTAAAACCAATATCGAAAACATCGGACTGGAAGAAGTAGGAATTGCAGTTGATCGAGATAAAATTTTGGTAAATGCTTACAACCAAACCAATATTCCCGGATATTACGCCATTGGCGATGTTACGCCTGGGCAAGCCTTAGCTCACGTTGCTTCTGCCGAAGGAATTAATTGTGTAGAAAAAATTGCTGGACTTCACGTAGATCCTATCGATTACGGAAACATTCCGGGTTGTACTTATGCCACACCAGAAATTGCTTCTGTGGGATTAACCGAAAAACAAGCCAAAGAAAAAGGATATGAATTGAAAATTGGAAAATTCCCATTCTCGGCTTCCGGAAAAGCAAAAGCTGCTGGAAATCCTGATGGTTTTGTGAAAGTAATTTTCGATGCCAAATATGGCGAATGGTTGGGTTGTCACATGATTGGTGCAGGTGTTACCGATATGATTGCTGAAGCCGTTGTAGCTAGAAAATTAGAAACAACAGGTCACGAAATCCTAAAAGCCATTCACCCTCACCCAACAATGAGCGAAGCCGTAATGGAAGCCGTTGCCGATGCTTATGGCGAAGTGATTCATTTGTAGGTCTGAGATAGAGGTACGAGGTACGAATTAAAAAAACCGATTTGGAATAAATTCAAATCGGTTTTTTTTATGAGTATTATAAATTATATCCCTTAAAAAGGATATTCTTTTGATAATTGTATAAAACCAAATCATAAGGAACTAACTTTGGTGAAATACTTTCTTTAGAAGCATCAAAAGTAATATGATTGTGATTTCTGAACAAATAAATTTCTTTCAAACAATTAGATAAACTCTGATGAATTGAGGTTGTAAAAGTGGGCAACTGCTTATCCCCTACCAATAAATCAATTTGATAATTCGAACTGCTTTTGGAAAGGTTGTTACCAATAATTCTTAATGTAAATGTTGTCGGAATACCATTTTGTTTTCCTTGATACTGTACTACCATAACTTAGTGAAATTAAATGTTGTTAAATTAAATGTTTCAACTTCATAATGAGTTGAATTCAATATTATACATTGAAAAATTAAGAAAACTTTATAATTTACTCCCTTAAATCAACAATATAACAAAGTTACTAAATAAAATAGTTTTTAAACCCTACTTAAGATTAAAAATTTTCATAAAATATTTTCTACATTTGTGATGAAAATTAATTTTATTTTTCAATTATTTAAAAAAATAATATGCAAAACATTCCTAGTGTTGACTTGCGTGATTTCCTTTCGGATGACCCGAAACGTAAACAAAAATTTGTAAATGAAATCGGAAATGCTTTTGAAGAAATTGGATTCGTAGCCCTTAAAGGACACTTTTTAGACGACCAATTGGTCGAAGAATTGTATGGCGAAATTAGAAACTTTTTCGCTTTGCCATTAGAAACCAAACACAGTTATGAAATTCCAGGTATTGGAGGTCAAAGAGGCTATGTTTCTTTTGGAAAAGAACACGCCAAAGGCAGAAAAGAAGGAGATTTAAAAGAGTTTTGGCACTTTGGTCAGTATGTCGAAAAAAATTCAAAATACGCTTCGGAATATCCTGATAATGTCGAAGTAAAAGAATTGCCTCGTTTCAATATAGTCGGAAAGGAAGCCTACCAAATGCTCGAGAAAACCGGTATTTATGTGTTGAGAGCTTTGGCATTGCATCTTGGCTTAAATGAGTTTTATTTTGATAAATTTGCCACAGAAGGAAATTCTATTTTACGTCCAATTCATTATCCGCCAATTACATCTGAACCCGAAAATGCGATTCGCGCAGCGGCTCACGGCGATATCAATTTAATAACCCTTTTGATGGGAGCACAAGGTCGTGGTTTGCAAGTTCAAAATCACGATGGAGAATGGATTGACGCCATTGCTCAACCAGAGGAACTAGTTATCAATGTAGGAGATATGTTATCACGTCATACGAATAATAAATTGAAATCGACTATTCATCAAGTGGTCAATCCGCCAAGAGAATTATGGGGAACTTCACGTTATTCTATTCCGTTTTTTATGCATCCTGTGAGCGATATGAAATTGGATTGTTTGGAAAATTGTATAGATGCTGAAAGCCCAAAACAATTCGATGATATTACCGCTGGAGAATATTTATACGAAAGACTGGTAGATTTAGGATTAATCAAAAAATAAAATCAAAATAAATTCCAAATCTGAAATTCCAATACTTCACTTTTGGAATTTGGAGTTTTAAAAATTTGAAATATATTTTTTAGCATAAAAAATTTATGGACTTACAAGAACAATTAAAAAATTTGTTTCCCGACCATATCGAATCGGAACTTGAGGAACTTTT
>DMHA01000164.1:5871-6104 GCA_003449615.1 Flavobacterium sp. | reverse complement strand
CCAAGAATATAGACAACATAAGAACCATAAAATATTTCTGATTCTGTTGTTTCTTGAATATTAAATTTAATACACATAAAAATGATAATAAAATGAAATTCCTTCGGAATGAAAAACTGTTAACATAATTTTTAAACAAACCTATAAGAAAATCAAGTCTCATACGATTTAAATTCTTAATTTACTTAACTTTCTTAATGGTTAAAAATATTGAGATTACTTCGGAATGAAAA
>DMHA01000164.1:246-5827 GCA_003449615.1 Flavobacterium sp. | reverse complement strand
ACTGAAAACTGTGACTGAAAACTGAAAAAATTACCTCGAATAATTCGGAGCTTCTTTAGTAATAGTAACATTGTGAGGATGACTTTCGCCAATTCCACTAGTTGTGATTCTAACAAATCTTCCTGTTTCTTGAAGTGTTGGAATATCTTTGGCACCACAATAGCCCATCCCAGCTCTCAAACCCTCAATGAATTGTTGCATACTTTCGTTTAATTCTCCTTTATAAGGTACACGACCTACAATTCCTTCTGGAACTAATTTTTTTATATCGTCTTCTACATCTTGGAAATAACGGTCTTTGGAGCCACCTTCCATTGCTTCAACAGAACCCATTCCGCGATAGGATTTGAATTTTCTACCTTCAAAAATAATGGTTTCGCCTGGTGATTCTTTAGTTCCAGCCAAAAGTGAGCCAAGCATTACACAATGAGCTCCCGCAGCAAGTGCTTTTGGAATATCTCCTGTGTAGCGAATTCCACCATCGGCAATAACGGGAACTCCTGTTCCTTTTAAAGCTGCTGCCACTTCAAGAACAGCCGAAAACTGAGGAAAACCAACACCTGCAATCACACGAGTTGTGCAAATAGAACCTGGTCCAATTCCCACTTTCACACCGTCGGCACCATTTTCTACTAGAAATTTAGCAGCTTCTGGAGTGGCAATATTTCCAACAATCACATCAACTTTTGGAAATTTAGATTTTATTGCTGCCAAAACATTGACAACACCTTGGGTATGTCCGTGAGCGGTATCAATGATTATGGCATCGACACCAGCATTTATAAGTGCGGCAGCTCTTTCGAACGCATCGGCTGTCACGCCAATGGCTGCAGCAACACACAAACGACCGTAAATATCTTTGTTGGCATTTGGTTTTTGAGTGAGTTTGGTAATATCTCTAAAAGTAATTAATCCAACTAATTTATTTTCAGAATTTACTACTGGAAGTTTTTCGATTTTGTAGCCTTGCAATACCACTTCGGCTTGCCCAAGAGAAGTTCCTTCGGCAACAGTGACCAAGTTTTCGCTTGTCATTACCTCGATAATGGGTCTAGCATTGTTTTTTTCGAAACGCAAATCACGATTGGTAACGATTCCTTTCAGCACTCTATTTTCATCCACAATGGGAATACCACCAATTCCGTATTCTTTCATCGCTTTTTTGGCATCGGCAACGATAGAATTTAAGGGCAAAGTAACTGGATCGATAATCATTCCTGACTCGGCACGTTTTACTTTTCTGACTTTGGCAGCTTGTTGTTCGATAGACATATTTTTATGCAAAACGCCAATTCCACCTTCTTGAGCCATAGCTATTGCCATTGCACTTTCGGTAACGGTATCCATAGCAGCCGATACAATAGGAACATTAAGCGTTATATTTCTGGAAAATTTTGATTTAATACTCACTTCGCGAGGAAGTACATTAGAAAAATTGGGAACTAATAATACGTCATCGTAAGTTAGACCTTCGCCGATAATCTTGGAGTTGTGTGCTATCATTGCAATTTGAAGTTGTAGTTAAATTGCGTGCAAATATAGACAATCTTAAGAAAACAACATCAATCTTCTGGTATAAAAATCGTAAATTGCAGTACAAAATTATTGAATGAATTTTTAACCAATCATCACAAAATACAAAACTAATTTTTGCTAAACACTAATTGTAATAACCAAACAAAAAAATTCTAAATTGTAAAGTTACAGCAAATAAATAGTACAATTGTGATATTTAAACATTCCCACGGTTGAAACCGTGGGCAATAGTAGATTGAACTTAACCCACGGTTTCAACCGTGGGGACATTATAAAATAATATTTTTTTTAAAGTAATTTACTCATTCTAAATCTTGAAAAAGGTTTCAAAACACATCCAATGACACCATCAAACTCCACATTACAAGGACTTTCTAACGAAGAAGTGATTCAATCAAGAAAAAAAAATGGTTCTAATTCCTTAGAACATCAAGATAAAAACCATTTTATTACTTCTTTAATTGAAATGGTTAAAGAACCTATGTTTTTACTACTATTATTGGCAACCAGCATCTATTTTATCACCGGAGAATTCAGCAATGGTATTTTTATGTTGGCAGCAGTGGTTTTGGTTTCTACCATTTCATTGTATCAAGAATCGAAAAGTAGAAATGCAATCGAAGAACTAAAAAAATTATCGCAACCCAAAAGTAAAGTCATCCGAAACGGCGAAATCATTGAAATTTCAAGCGAAGAAATTGTTTTGGGCGATTTAATTCAAACCGAAGAAGGTACCTTTATTCCTGCCGATGGAACGATTATTCAATCGAATGATTTTTCGGTCAATGAATCTATTTTGACGGGGGAATCGCTTTCGGTTTTTAAAAATGAAAAATCCGAAATCAATCAAGTATTCCAAGGAACAATTGCCGCAAGTGGCTTGGCTATTTGTGAAGTTACCGCCATTGGAAACCAAACGCAGTTGGGGAAAATTGGAAAAAGTATCGAATCTATTGTCGAAGAAAAAACACCTTTACAGATTCAAATAGGAAATTTTGTAAAAAAATTGTCCCTTCTGGGTTTACTGATTTTTGGAATTGTTTGGGGCATAAATTTTTATAATTCAGGACTATTTTTAGACAGTTTACTCAAAGCATTAACCTTGGCGATGAGCATCATTCCCGAGGAAATTCCTGTGGCATTTACCACATTTATGGCTTTAGGCGCTTGGCGATTGATGAAAATGGGAATCATAGTAAAACATACCAAAACGGTCGAAACCCTTGGAAGTGCTACTGTAATTTGCACCGATAAAACAGGGACAATTACTCAAAACAAAATGAGTTTGGCTCAATTATTCACGCTTTCAAACAATACAGTTAATGATAATTTCAATGGCAATGGCAATGACAATGGCAATGACAATGACAATAAAAATCAAAAATTGAATGAACAAGAACAGGAATTATTAAGTCTTGCGATGTGGGCGAGTGAACCGATTCCGTTTGATGGAATGGAAATTGCACTCCACGAAGCCTATTCAAAATTAGAGATTAAGGACGAAAGACCCAATTTTCAATTAGTTCACGAATATCCATTGGGCGGAAAACCTCCAATGATGACCCACATTTTTGAAAATAAAACTGGAACCAGAATTATTGCGGTCAAAGGAGCGACCGAAGCTTTAATTGCGTGTTCAAATCTTTCTGCCGAAGAGATTAAAAAAATAAATACTGCCATTGAATCGATGTCGAAAGAAGGTTTTCGGGTTTTGGGTGTTGGAGTTTCAGAATTTTCAGGAAAAGATTTTCCAAAAACACAGCAGGAATTTTTATTCGATTTCAAAGGATTGGTGGCTTTTTATGATCCACCAAAAGAGAATATTAAAACAGTTTTGGATGCTTTTTATAATGCAGGAATTCAAGTGAAAATTGTAACTGGAGATAATGCCGAAACGACCACAACCATTGCCAAACAAATAGGATTCAGAAATCCCGAAAACACACTAAATGGCGATGAATTGATGGCTATGGATAAAGCTACTTTGAAAGAAAAGGTGATGGAAACAACCATTTTTACTAGAATGTTTCCTGAAGCAAAACTCAAAATTATTGAAGCTTTGAAAGCCAACAACCAAATTGTGGCAATGACTGGCGATGGAGTAAACGATGGTCCTGCTTTGAAATCGGCACACATCGGAATTGCAATGGGCAAAAAAGGAACCGAAATTGCCAAACAGGCCGCCAATCTCATCTTGATTGATGATGATTTATCGAAAATGACTGACGCTATTGCCATGGGAAGAAAAATCTACATCAACCTAAAAAAAGCCATTCAATACATCATTTCTATTCACATTCCAATCGTGATGATTGTCTTTATTCCGTTGGTTTTGGGATGGATTTACCCCAATATTTTTTCGCCTGTTCACATTATTTTTCTGGAAATCATTATGGGCCCCACTTGTTCCATTATTTATGAAAATGAACCAATGGAATCGAATTTGATGCTTCAAAAACCACGTCCGCTAACGAATACTTTTTTCAATTTAAAAGAAATAACAATCAGCATTGTTCAAGGACTGGTCATCACGCTCGGACTCTTATTTATTTATCAATATTGTGTGAATGAAAACTGTTCAGAAAGTGCTACACGAACCATTGTGTTTTTAACATTAATTGCTTCCAATATTTTTTTGACATTGGCGAATCGTTCCTTCTATTATTCGATATTTACAACCATTCGATACAAAAACAACTTGGTTTTAATCATCATTGGAATCACAATTCTTTTGACTGGTTTGCTACTTTTAGTTCCTGTATTTTCAAAATTCTTTATGTTTGAATCCATTTCTACGGTACAAATTGGTTTGAGTATTTTGGTGGGATTTGTATCGGTTTTTTGGATAGAAATTTATAAAGTGTTTAAGTAATAGTTTTCAAATAAATCCTTCATTTTGCCTTGTTCATTCACACTTTTTCTGCGTTAAAAAATATTTCAATAGCCCAGCTATTACTTCACAATGTTTTTATTTTCAGAGGAGTTTAGCTAACTTTGTTTCAAAGATTTTTTGCCTTGAAAAATTGCAAAATAACATCGCCAAAATTTGGACACTTTATTTAAAAACTATTACTAAGCGAAGAGAAGGTTAGTGAAACTCCCCGAATAATTTTAAAGCTTCATTGTAACTGCTTTCAAAACTCATAGCACTCAAATTGGTGTTTTCTTTTTTGGAATTAAAATAAGACAACAATTTCTCGGTTGGCATATTGCCAGTCAATACATCTTTTGCCATCGGACAACCGCCAAAACCTTGAATAGCCCCATCAAATCGGCGACAACCCGCATTGTAGGCTGCGTCTATTTTCTCGAACCATTTGTCGGGTGTAGTGTGTAAATGGGCACCAAATTCAATTTGGGAATATTTTGGAATTAAATGAGAAAATAAATATTGAATGACATCAGGCGTCGAACTGCCAACGGTATCTGAAAGTGAAAGGATTTTTACTCCCATATTTGAAAGCCTCTCAGTCCAATCTCCAACGATTTCTACATTCCAAGGATCGCCATACGGATTGCCAAATCCCATCGAAAGATAAACCACAACTTCTTTGTTGGCTGAATTGGCAATTTCGAGAATTTCTTCTAAAGTTACCAAGGATTCAGCGATGGTTTTGTGCGTATTTCGCATCTGAAAATTCTCTGAAATCGAAAAAGGAAAACCCAAATATTGTATAGATTGATGTTGTGAAGCGGCAATTGCACCTTGTGTATTGGCAATAATAGCGAGCAATTTAGTTTGTGTTTTTGAAAGATCAAGGTTTGCCAAAACTTCGACCGTATCTTGCATTTGCGGAATGGCTTTGGGCGAAACAAAACTCCCAAAATCGATAGTATCAAAGCCCACACGTAACAAAGATTGAATGTAAGACACTTTCCTATCGGTAGGAATAAATGCCTTTATGCCTTGCATCGCATCACGTGGACATTCGATAATTTTTATTGCTTCCATAGAAATTCAAAGATAATAAAGTTTAAAAGTTTAAGGGTTTAAAAGTTTAAAATTGTTTAAAGGTTTAAGAGTTTAAAGGTTTAAAAGTTTAAA
>DMHA01000164.1:0-193 GCA_003449615.1 Flavobacterium sp. | reverse complement strand
TTTAAAAGTTTAAAGTGGTTTAATGAACGATATTTTACTGATTCATTTTTTATTCATTTGTTGAAATTAAAATATTACGCTTTTCGGTAATAATTCGCATTATTACGCTTTTTGGTAATAATTCGTAATACCAAATTGTTTTTTGAATTCATTTTTTAATTACTTTTGAAATATGATAGGCATAATTACAGGC
>DMHA01000361.1 GCA_003449615.1 Flavobacterium sp. | reverse complement strand
GGGTTGGATTGGTGTTACAGCTTATGAGATTGTCCAAATCAATGATTTTGGTAATGTGATATTCAAATCGACTGATAATGAATTTTGGAGAATTTGCCCAGAAGAATTGTATTGTGTAAAGATTGCTGATTCACAGACTGACTGACTTGTCCTGATATAAGTTTACACAAATAGTGTAAATTTAACACCGCACAAAAATGAAAATGGACAAGAAAAAAGAAAACATCAGTAAAGAGGCAATCGTGGCCGAGTATCTAACCGGAACTATTACGTATAGGGCGTTAGAAGTTAAATACGGAGTGCCAAGCAGAAGCATTTGCGATTGGGTAATGGAATACCAGGGCAGAAAACCAAGCTGGAAAGAAAAAAAACGTCGAAAATTGGAAATAGAAGGCAAAACACCAGAACCCGAATTACCAAAGGATGTAAAATTATTGCAAGATGCCTTACGCAGAAGTCAGCTCAAAAGTGAGCTACTGGAGGAAATGCTAAAACTTTCGGAAGAATATACGGGAGTTGACTTGCGAAAAAAGTTTGGTGCCAAGCGATAATGAATGTAAGCAAAAGAGAAAGTCGCAGTATCACTGTTCTTTGCTCATTGCTTGGCTATACCCGACAGGCTTATTACCAACATAAAAAGCAATTAGAAAAGGAATCGTTACAACATGATTTATTGATAAATCAAGTATTATCAATTAGAAAGACGCAGAAACGATTAGGAGGAAGAAAATTGCTTTTTAAACTGGAAACATTTATGAATGACCATAAAATATCTATTGGCAGGGATGCATTTTTTGACCTACTATCAGAGCGAAGCTTATTGGTAAGAAAAAGGAAGAGAAGAAAGCCTATAACAACATTTTCGGATCATTGGATGAGAAAATATCCAAACTTGATAGAAGACTTCTATCCAACAGCTCCAAATCAACTATGGGTAAGCGATATCACATACATTGTTGTAGGCGATGGATTTGCCTATTTAAGCCTCATTACAGACGCTTATAGTAGAAAGATAGTCGGATTCTATTTGTCTATTGATTTATCGGCAGAGGGATGTATAAGAGCATTAAACATGGCATTGAGAAACAATAAGGGTAATTTAGGGAGATTGATTCATCATTCAGATCGTGGTTCTCAATATTGTTGCTCTGATTATGTTGGTATATTAAACGAGAATTTCATCCGTATAAGCATGACTCAGAATGGCGACCCGAGAGAAAATGCAATTGCAGAGCGAGTAAATGGCATTTTAAAAGACGAATTATTCGAAAAAACCTATTTGAATTATAGGCAGGCAGTAAAAGGAATTTCAGTTGCTATTAGCATTTATAACCATCAACGTCCTCATGGAAGTATTGATTATTTAACGCCAATAGAAGCTCATTTTAAATCCGGTGAATTAAAACGGAGATGGAAAAACTATTATTCAAAAAGGGAGGAAAAAGCTTTGAAAGAAGTTTTTTAGGGACTTTAAACCCCTCTTTGTTCCGTTCCGCTACGCTCCACTCCACAAAGAGGGGTTTAAAAAAAGTAAAGAACATTTAGGATTAAAAAAAATGTGTAAATTTGAATCAGGATTAACAAGTAAAAAGTGTAAACTTTTTTTAGGACGAGTCAATATTTATGAAAATGAAAAACAATGCCAATAAGAAATATATCTTTCTCATAATTGTCTACAGATTAAACATTAAATTAAGCTACCTTTTTAAAAACTGAATCTGGAGTTTTATAACCCAAAGATACATGTAATCTTTTTGAATTATAAATATTAATTGCATTTTTCGCTGCCATCCTAGCATGCTCTGTACTAGAAAAATATTGATCTAGATAAAATTCATCTTTTAAAATGCCGTTTACCCTCTCAGCTATTGCATTTTCATAACAATGATTTTCTTCGGTCATACTTATTAAAACTTTATGCTTCTTGAGCTCTGCCACATATTGATTACTACAATATTGAATTCCTCTGTCCGAATGGTGTACCAGTCCGGCCGCTGGACGGGCTGACCTTTGAGCTCGTTTGAAGGCTCCAAGGCAGCCCGCCAGCTCCAGTGTATCACTTAGGTCATATCCTACTATTTTTCTAGAATACATATCAGTAATAAGTGCCAGATAGCAAAAGCCTTTTAAAGTCCTAATATAGGTGATATCTGAAACCCATACTTGATTCGCTGCAGTTACTTCCATATCCTTAACTATATTCTTATACTTATGGAAACGATGGTATGAATCGGTTGTTTTGCAGAAAGATTTCTTACGCTTTACTAGCATCTGCTGCTCCCTGAGTATATCGAATAGCTTGTCTCTTCCTACTTTCAATCCTTCTTTTGCAAAACTACCATGTAATGATTTATACAATTTACGGGTCCCTACCCTTGGCTGATCCTTGCGCTCTTCCTTAACCTGATTCAATACTTTTGAAACAACTACATCACGTTTTTTAACACGAATGGAGTATTTATAATAAGCATCACGTGTAAGCCCAAAAGACAAGCATATCTCCGATATGCTTGTCTTTTTTGACATAGGTATTGCTTTCATAAGGGCTTGATGTTTACGTTTTTTTTTAACTCTGATACATTCTTAAACCCATACTGCTCGGCTAGAACCTCCAAATAAGAATCATTTACAAGCAATTCCAAATCTTTCTTTACGATTAGTTTCTTTAACTGCTCTATTTCCTTCTGAAGAGCCTTTAAACGGCTAATCTCATCTTGATTCTCAATCATAATCCGTGTGTTCATTAAGTCCTTACGATCATACTTCTTTATCCATTCATTTATGGTCGTACGATTGATACCATAAATACTTCCCAACTGTTTCTTGGAGTAATTTCCTGTACTAAGTTCGGCTAAAATTTTCAATTTAAATCCCTCACTGTAACGGCGGGTCACCATGTCATTTTTATACATATCTACTTTTATTTGTGTAGACATTTTTTAGGACGTGACAGGGTTGCACACAACGGTTGATGGTATGGTGTCGTGCGGGATTACGAGGCGAAAACCTATCAGTTTACACCGACTTTTTTTACGATCCACAAACCTTCGCAAACCGCTGAAACCCGCATGCACTATACCATGTGTTATCGGCTGGGCTTTATTCTGTCGTCAATTTACCAGTTTTATTTACTATCAGTTTTATATATTGTCTATCACCCTTAAATGTAATGTTTGAGGTTAAAATCAATCCAGATTCTGTTTCTGTATTAAAGTCGTAAGTGCCTTGATTTATGATTGTAACTGGTGTTGTTTCGTTAACCAAAATCGTATCAAAAAAAACCGCTCCAACTTTTGTCTGATACAAAGGCTCAAAATACTCATTTCTAATTGTAAATTGATAAGAATCAATATCCTTTGAACAGCTATTTAAAAGAATTGAACAGGTTAAAATACTTGTAATAACCGCAGTCCTTATACCAATCGAGTGTTTTATAATAATCATAATATTTATAATTAGATGAATCGGGAACATATATACTCAATCCCGAAAAGCTTTTTATTTCAAGTTCGTCTAATATTGTTTGAGTAGATGCTTTAAAGATAACTACTTCATTTAATGTTCTTTTAAAATCTTCAAGCGTTTTTGAATTAGTAGTTGAATTGCATATAAAGTCCTCTACATCAAATAGAAAATTTGCTTTGTTGACTGTATATTGTTGAATTTCTGAAACATTGACCTGTTTCAAATTGCTTGTATCATTCATAATTAGAGATACTTGGTTTGCCAACCCTCTTAGCTTTGAAGTTTTTATTATGGAAACAGTTGCTGATTTTAGGGCATTTGAAAGTGTATCATATGAGATAAAAAAATCATTTGCCACTTTTTCATATTTAACATATTGCCCAAACAAATCTCCGGTAATTTGTTTGTATGAATAACCTGCCGATAAAACTTCCGTTGCCGAAGACAAAATATAATTTGCGTTATCTTTAAGTTCATAAGCAACTTCTATTGAACCCATATAACAGGCATCAAAAATAATAAAGTCAAAGTGTACAGGTAGGGAACTTTTTAATTCTTTGATATTTAGCTCACCTTTACCATCTCTACCAAACGACTTAGTTAATGGCAACTGTTTTAAGCTATTACTTAAAAAAGTATTTTTTACTTCGCTTATTTTTGTACCCTCTGGGTACCAAGCTGTACCGTGAGACCAAAGTATCAAACCATAACTTTGAGCAGGATATTTATTTATGATGTCGGATAAAACATCTGACATAACAATACCATTAGCAGAATTTTGCTCGCCATAAACAAAAGCAATTTCACTTGTAATAGTTTCAGTCGTATCTTTCGATATTTTATAAACAATCGGATGTGACGGAGTTGCACCTTCTGCCCTGTCCACATAAACAATCATGTTGCCGTTAAAACTACTATCAAAGCCAGCTTCCATTTCGTTAATATCCTTGGTAGAAAAATAATCGAGATTATTATCGGCAATCATGTACACGATAACTGTCCTCAATGGAAGATTAACGCTTAATTCATCCTTTTGACAGGAGCTTAAAACCAAAATGACAATAGAAAAACAGAGGCAAAGCAATTGCTTTGCCT
>DMHA01000300.1 GCA_003449615.1 Flavobacterium sp. | reverse complement strand
TTTGATTGCAGATTTTAGATTTTAGATTTTAGATTTTAGATTTTAGATTTTAGATTTTAGATTTTAGATTGCAGATTGCAGATTGCAGATTACAGATTGCAGATTTTTAATTCCCAATTTTTAATTTTTAATTTTTAATTGTATTACAAATCCATCGCATTGGCAATTAATTCGGCGATGTCAATTACTTTTACTTCGCTTTCTTTTTCTTTGTTTTTAATTCCGTCCGTCATCATCGTGTTGCAAAAAGGACAACCAGCGGCAATAATATCGGGTTTGGTTTCAAGAGCATCTTCGGTTCTTTCGATGTTTATTTCTTTATTACCTTTTTCTGCATCTTTAAACATTTGTGCTCCTCCTGCTCCACAGCATAATCCGTTGGCACGAGAGCGTTTCATTTCGACCAATTCGGCATCGAGTTTTTGGATTAAATCTCTAGGTGCTTCATAGATATTATTGGCTCTTCCAAGATAACAAGGGTCGTGAAAAGTGATTCTTTTTCCTTTGAATTGTCCGCCTTCGATGGTTAATCTTCCGTCGTCTAACAAGGATTTTAGAAATTCAGTATGATGCAAAACTTCATATTTTCCGCCCAATTCCGGGTATTCATTTTTCAATGTATTGAAACAATGTGGACAAGCGGTTACGATTTTTTTTATTTCGTAGCCGTTCAAAACTTCAATATTGGTCATCGCTTGCATTTGAAACAAAAACTCGTTTCCAGCTCTTTTGGCAGGATCGCCAGAACAACTTTCTTCTGTTCCGAGGACTGCAAAGGAAACATTGGCACGATTCAAAATTCGGACAAATGCCTTTGTGATTTTTTTGGCTCTATCATCAAAACTTCCGGCACAGCCAACCCAAAACAATACTTCAGGTTGTTTGCCTTGAGAAAGCATTTCGGCCATTGTGGGTACTATTAAAACTTCTTGCATTTCTATTTGTTTAATTGGTTAATCGGTTAAACGTTCAACCGATTAAACGATTAAACTTTAAACCTTTAAACTATATTTCATTCTTCCAATTCAATCTATCTTGCTGATTGTATTGCCAAGGTGCTCCGTTGTTTTCGATATTGGTCATCATTGCGTTTAATGAGGTTGGTGCGGCACTTTGTTCCATCACTAGATAACGTCGCAAATCGATAATAATTGAAAGTGGACTGATGTTTACTGGACATTCTTCGACGCAAGCATTGCAGGAGGTACACGCCCATAATTCTTCGGGAGTGATGTAATCGTTTAATAATGATTTGTTGTCGGGAACGAAAATTCCTTTATTAGCATCTATATTTTTTCCAACTTCCTCTATCCTATCTCTCGTATCCATCATAATTTTGCGAGGCGATAATTTTTTTCCTGTTAGATTAGCAGGACAAGCCGATGTACAACGACCACATTCGGTACAGGTGTAGGCGTTCAATAACTGCACCCAATTCAAATCCTGAATGTCGCTTGCGCCAAATTTACTTGGAACTGCATTTTCAGGTGTGGCAGCATAAGGATCGGCGTTGGGATCCATCATCAATTTAACTTCATTGGTTACCGATTCTAAATTGGAAAGTTGTCCTTTTGGATTCAAATCTGCAAAATAGGTATTTGGGAAAGCCAACAGAATATGAAGGTGTTTTGAATAATACAAATAGTTCATAAATATCAAAATCCCAATAATGTGTAACCACCAAAATAGTTCGTTGAGAAGCATTACTAATTCGTTGGAAACGCCATTAAATATGGGTTCGATGAATTGACTTATCGGAAAAGAACCGGCTTTGATGAAGTGGTGATAAACGCCAGGAATGTTTTGCAAATGCAAATCGGAAGCGTTCATTAGCAGAAATAAAGTCATTAAAACAACTTCAAAATAGAGGATATAATTGGCGTCTTTTTTGGGGAAACCAGTTAAATCTTTGTTGGTAAAACGTTTTAATCTGATGATATTTCTTCTTGTCCAAAAAGCAAAAACAGCCACTAAAACCAATA
Organism: Flavobacterium sp.; assembly: GCA_003449615.1. Lineage (GTDB taxonomy): Bacteria > Bacteroidota > Bacteroidia > Flavobacteriales > Flavobacteriaceae > Flavobacterium. The sequence continues at coordinate 3,397 of DMHA01000300.1, read as the reverse complement.
AAGCTAAGATTTCAAAAGAAGCAATTAGCACATTGTAGAACGTTCCTAAAAAGGCAAAAATTCTGTGAGTACCAATTAATCCATCAATAATAATTTCTAATAATTCGATATTGATGATGATGAATCCTGTATAAACAATGATGTGAAGGATTCCTGCCACTGGTCTTTTCACCATTTTGGATTGTCCAAGAGCAATCATTGCCATATTCCTCCAACGGGCTTTGGGATTGTCTTTACGATTTATGGGGGTCCCCAAATTTATGTTTCTGGTAATTTTTTTTATGTTGGTAAAAAAATAACCAAATCCTATAATGAGTAGAATTGTAAATAAAATAGAACTTAAATATTCCATAATTGCTCGTTTTTATTTTGAAATAGAATCTTTTACAGGGGCAACGTAAGGTTTATTTTTCTTTCCAAAAAAAGAAACATTTACATATCGAGTTGGGTAAAGTCGCACGTCTTCTAATAATAATTCTAATTCTTTTGAAGTTTTTTCTAAATTATTATACAAAGCTTCATCATTAATTAGCTTGCCCATTGTGCCTTTGCCTTCATTAAGATTTGCCATTATTTTATCGACTTTTTCCAAAGTTTTTTGCAGATTAACCACTGTTTTTCCTAAATCGGCTTTGTTTAAGGAATCAGAAATTTTAGAAAAATTGCTTGATACTTTATTCAAATTGGTTACCACTCCATTAATTTGTCCTTTGTTATCATCAAGAATGGAGTTGATGCTCGAAGAAGCTTTGTGGAATTGTTCCATAGTTTGGCTCAATTCAGCTAAACTTTTCTTTAAATCTTGTTGTCCTTTATTGTCTAAAACATTGTTGATACCTGTCAATAAATTGTCGGCATTTTGCATTAGCTTTTCAAATTTTGCCTGAAGTGGAACCAGTTTTTTTCCCAAAGCTTCGGTTAAATCTAATTCGGAAGTTCCTGTTAAAATTTGTCCGTCCTCACTTTCGGATTTGTCTGCAAGATTTGGATGAATTGCAATTAGCTTTCCGTCAATAAAACCAGGTTTATAAATAACCGCTGTACTGGTTTTTGAAATGGGAAAATCAGTTTTAAGTTGCAATTGAACCATCAGTTTTCCTGTGTTTGGGTCTAAAGTAATATCGGTTACTTTTCCAACAATTAAACCATTTATGGTAACCGATGCTGAGGATGACAACCCCTCAACATTGTCATATTGAACATAAAATGTCCTATATTTATCTAAAAGATTTCTTCCTTTCAAATAGCTGTAACCCCAAATAAATAATAGGATTGTCGAAATGACAAGGATGGCGGTTTTAATTTCTCGTGTTAATTTCAAAATATTGGATTTTAGACAAATTTAATATAAATAAATTAAACTTGAAGAAGTTAATAATTTATTTGATTGCTTCTTGCACGCTAATCGTTTCGCCATTTTTAAAAGCGATTAAATAGGCTGAGTCATATCCTTTGGCTTTTGCTTCCTGTAATAACTTCTTAGCTTCCTCGTAATTAGAAGTTTCTCCATACATATATTTGTAATATTTGCCTTCTGAAGCCATAGATATGTCTTTCAAACCTTTAAAATTACTTGAAATTAAGGCAACTTTCTTGACACTTGCTGATAGCTGAACTTTAAAAATGTTTGTCGAATCTCTATTTTCTAATGGTTTTTTTTCAATTGTTGCGGAAGTATCTTTTACTGGTTTTTCGATTATTTTTTTAATAGTTCTTTCCTTAAAATTATCAGTTTCATCGGAGCCAAAATATTCTCTTTTGTAACTGACAATTGCATCTGCAATGGCTTGAGCAATTTCGTTTTGTCCTTCTTCAGAATTCAATAAATTTCCTTCTTCAGGGTTAGAAATAAATCCAGTTTCGACTAAAACTCTCGGCATATAGGCTTTGTGAAGTACCATAAATGGGGCTTGTTTTACGCCACCGTGACGGATTTCTTTTCCTAAATCGGCAAAACGATCTTCAATTTTACTGGCCAAAGAAATACTATTTTCTAAATATTCTTCCTGCATCAATGTCATTCCAATCATCGTTTCGGGAGAATTGGGATCGAAACCTTCATATTTTTCTTTGTAATCTTTTTCTAAAGTAATTACGGCATTTTCTTTTTTTGCAGCTTCAAGGTTAGAAGCTACTTTGCTCATCCCCATCACATAAGTTTCTGTTCCAGAGGCTGCTGTGTTTCGGTTGGCGTTGCAATGAATAGAAACAAAAATATTGGCATTAGCCTGATTTGCAATATTGGCTCTTTCGATTAAATCTATAAAAACATCAGTTTTTCGAGTATAAATTACATCAATTGCGGGATTTTGTTCTAATAATTTTCCAACTTTGAGCACTAAGGCCAAGTTGATATTTTTTTCAACACGACCACTGTACACCGCTCCAAAATCGTGAGCTCCGTGACCCGCATCTAATGCAACCCTGAAAACATTAGATTGAGCAGAAGAGGAATTATAAACAAACAATATCAGAAACGATATTGCTATAAAAGTTTTTCTAAATTCATTTATTAATTTCAAAATTTATTTTTTTATTGTTTAACAATATCATTTACTTTACTACTTTTCCCATCCTTAATTATAACAATATATGCGTCAGAGAATCCCATTTTTTTTGCCTGAATTTGCAATTTATTTGCTTCCGCAAAATTAGAGGTTTCTCCATACATATATCGGTAGATATTATTATAAAATGTACTTGAAATGTTTTTTAATCCTTTAAATTGTTTAGAGTCTAATTGTAATTTTTTTGAAACTGCAAAAAGCTGGACTTTATATATGGTATCTTTAAAAATAATATCATTCTTTAATTTGTCGATAGTGTCTCTTTCTTTTGAAGGCTTTTCATTAACAATAGATTGAGTTTTATTATTTATTTCTTCTCCAAAATACTCTTTTTTGTAACTTATAATTGCATTTGCAATTTGCAAAGCCATTTTATTTTGACCTTCGTCTGAATTTAAAAATTTACCTTCTTCAAAGTTAGATAAAAAACCCAATTCTATTAAAACACTCGGCATATAAGCCGCATCTAAAACCCAAAGTGGTTGTTGTTTTACTCCTCTTGAATTTCTATCTAAATTATGAGTAAAATTATTCTGAATTTTTGTAGCTAAATTAATACTATTATTCAAATTTTCTTCTTGCATCATTGTCAGACCGATCAAAGATTCAGGCTTTTTGGGGTTAAACCCTTGATAGGTTTCGTTGTAATTTTTTTCTAATAAAATAACCGAATTTTCATTTTTTGCAACTTCCAAATTCATATCGCTTCTAGACAATCCCATCACAAAAGTTTCTGTTCCAGAAGGTCCAAAATTTTTGACCGAATTACAATGTATTGAAATAAATAAATTAGCATTTGCTTTATTAGCAACTTTTGGTCTTTTTGCTAA
>DMHA01000237.1 GCA_003449615.1 Flavobacterium sp. | reverse complement strand
GCTTCTCTTGGAGTTTCAGTTCGGTTTTGAGAATAATCTCTTTGATTTACATTTCTTTGAGGGGTATTTTCTCTTGAAGATTCAGTTCTTCTTTGTGAATATCCAATTTCGCTTCTAGTGCCTCCATTTCTAGTATTTCTTATCTGGTCTAATTCGTGACGATTACTTACGGTAGCGTTTCTTCTTGAAAAAGAATTATTAGGATGTTGGCTTTCATATCCATTCGAGCGGCTTCTGTTATAATTATTTGCTGCATAACTACTTCTTCTGTAATTTACGTAGTTGTAATGATTATTGCTGTAATTGTTTAAGCAAATATTTACGTTATTTCTGTATCGAAACACTGGGTAGGTATTCCAAGCATAAAAATAACTTGGATAATAATTCCAGTTCCAAATGGAATAATAGGGTCGATAATTAGTCATCCAAAAACTAGCATAAATTAATGGTGTTCTATAAAAAACAGGTTCATAAATATAATTTTGCCCGTAAAAATAAGGATTACCTACCACTTGAATTTGAATATTGTTATTCCAGTTTTTTTCCACTTCAATAGAAGCGACATCTTGATAAATATCTCGATTAAGAACCGATTGAATGATCACAAGATGGGTTCGTTTTTCAACAGATTCTATGACTCTTAGATAATCTACTTGTCCATCATTATTCAAATCCAAATTTGATATTTGAAGTTTAGGATCATTCAATTGTCTTTCAAATTCCTGCAAGTTTCTTGAATCTCCAAAAATGGAAGCCACAACCCTTAAATCTAAATTGTCGCTAATTTCAGAGTTTTGTGCATTTACAATTGTTCTGTTTTGTCCTTGTATTTGGGTTGAAAATACCGAACTGATTAAGGCTAATAAAAGTAGTTGAGTTTTCATAATAATTAAGATTTAGTGATTTGATTCAAGCAATCCAATTACTGTGCCAATAAATTATATTGATGTGTGTTTATTTCACGAAAGTTATTTTAAGATTCTTTAAATCAATTGATTACGATTAATAATATTTTTAAAATAAAATTGAATTTTTAAAACAATCTAATTTTATTTTCTTGGTCTTTTATTTCGATATTGTTGTAGCAGTTTTCTATTAAAATCGTCTTCAGCTTTTTTAAGTTTTATAATTTTTACCGATGGTAAAACGCCTTTAAGATTGGCGATAAATTTTTTTCTCATTTGGTGCAGTTCATCCTCTGTATTTTCCATTTGTGCAAGTAGGGCGGAGGCATCTTTTTCGCTCATTTTGTCTAAATCAGCATCCATTCGCTGCTTGAATGTTTTCATTTTTTGATGTCTTATTTCAAATTGTTTGTCATCATAAGCATTAAAAATGGGCCAAAACTTGGTTGCTTCATCAGTAGTTAAAGCTAATTCATTGGTTATAAAACCAACTTTCAAAGCTCTAATTTGTTCTTTCTTTTCTTCTAAATGCGATTGTGCAAATGAATGAATTGAAATTAGAAATATAATAATAGGTATCAATTTGCTTGTTTTCATCTGTTTATTTTTATTTTTTTTTATCGGTCAGATGGAACGCCTATAATTATAACCCAGTGTGTAAATGAGGATTTTTGTAGGCGTTCCATTTTGTATTAATTTAATAGGTATTGTTCTAAATTATTGCTTTGTGAAAGTTCATTTTCGATAGTGATATCTTCAATGTCCATATCAACACTCATTTTTTGAATGTCTTGTTCGTCGAGAAGATTCAATAAATCTGTATCTGAAACAGTAGAGTGATAGGAAATATAATTTTCTAAAGTGGCTTCATCTATTTCAGATGAATGACTAAAAAAATTAGTATATATAGGAAGTGATAATGCCAAAATCAAAATGGCGGCAGCTGCATACATCCAATTTTTTTTCCTTCCAAAAATTGAAATTATTTTGGTTTCTTTTTTTGGCAACTGTTGCATCATTTTTGCCGAAAAATCCTCAAAATAATTCTCGGGAACAATAAATCCAGTGTTTATTTTTGGCTCGGTATCTAGTTTAAATGTTTTCATATTTGTTAGACTTCATCAAAGTCATAAGGTTTAATTTTTTGTAACAAAGGCTTCAATTTTTTTTACGGCAAGATGGTATGAGGCTTTCAAAGCTCCAACCGAAGTGCCAAGTATTTCCGAAATTTCTTCATATTTCAGTTCTTCAAAATATTTCATTTTAAAAATGAGTTGCTGTTTCTCGGGCAATAATACAATTGCTTTTTGCAATTTTATCTGAATATCGTTTCCATCAAAGTAAACGTCGGCTTTCAAATTATCGATGGCTTTGTTTTGCAAACTTTCAGACGAAATCCCACTTTTTTTTGCTTTCTGCGCCAAGAAAGTTAAGGCTTCATTAGTTGCAATTCGATACATCCACGAAAAAAGTTTGCTCTCTCCTTTAAATTTTATCAAATTTTGAAACACTTTAACAAAAGTGTTTTGCAAAACATCATTGGCATCATCGTGGTTCAAAACGATATTCCGAATGTGGCTGTACAGCGGTTTTTGATATTCTTTCAATAGTTTTTCAAACGCCTGATTTTGCGTTTTTGGGTTTAATAACTCTTGAATAAATTCCTTTTCCTCTTGCAAAGCTGTAATTTATGGTTTTAGATTGGAATTTTCTGAATAGGTTTAATCACAGTCAAAAAAAAAATTAAAATTCAGAGGGAATTTCTTTTTCTTGAATAGGTTTAGGAACAGTTTTTTCGGTAGTAACTGGATTTACGGCTGGTTTTTTATTAACCATTTCTTGAATAGGCTTAGGAACAGTTTTTTCGGTAGTAACCGTATTTAAGGCTGGTTTTTTATAAACAATTTTTGGTCTTAATGGAAAATATATTTCTGTTTTCCATTTGGATGGACTATTGATTTCGTTTTTGCCTATAGAATAAACTTCAAGATGTGAAAACTTAGAGTCCAATTTCAAGTTATTTTTTTTGAAATATTCTGAGGTTTTTTTCAATGCTTTGATGGTATGTGTGTAATCGCCTCTAAGTGTTGTCTTTACAGCTTCGAATGATTTGAGTGTGTCTGATAAAATTTCGCTTCCTTGGCTGATAAAAATCGGAGTTGTGATAGGAATGCATACCGATATTTTGGATTGTTTGTTTATGGTATCGTAAGTATGATAAATTACAAAAGGTTTTCCGTTTACTTTAATATTATTTTCATTACAAAAAGTGGTAATTTTAGAAAAGACAATTCTAGAATTTTTACCAATATTTGAAAACTTACTTGTGAACTTTTGCGCCAGATAAAAAGCTTCTAGTTTTTTTACAACACCGTTTATATTTACATTATAAGTGTTTATTTCGTAATCTAATTTTTTATCTAAATTGGTTAAACTTTTTTCAAAAATAAAGCCAATGCTATGGTCAATATCATAAAATAATGTCCAAATTTTTGAAGTAAAATTCATTTTTCCTTTTGCATTCAAGGTCACTTTTGTTTTTCCTAAGGTATCTTTAAAAACCATTAAAACATCGGCTGAATTTCCATTAAAATTAATTTTTTGCAGAATGTTATCGTTTTCTTTAAGATTTATTATTTTTAAATCTCCATAGCCTTCTTTTCCTTCCCAACTGCAAAATGAACCTCTGCCAACAGTTTTGTTTGAATATTTGATATTCAATAATGAATCTTCAACTGCCAAGGAATACCAATCCTCCCAGTTTTTTAGTTCATTTGCATAACTAAATGCAGTAGATTTTTGAGAATTAATAATCATACTTTTTTCCACCCTAAACTCTCCTTTTTGAGTGGCAATAAAAATGGATAGTGCTACCAAACTAAGCAAAAATAATAGAAAAAGATACTTTACAATTCGCATAATAGTTTATTTAATTTCTGATGTAAAGTTAGAAATTATATTAATAGGTTTTACTCTTTCAAAAAGTATAAATATATGTCAAAATTTTAACCCAATATTAAGGAGGCTGTAAGACAAATTGCATTTTTAAAAACTTTTATCTCAAGTCCCACCGGTTGAAACCGTTGGTTATGATCTCGGACAAGGTTATCTTCTTTGACATTGCCAACGGTTTCAACCGTTAGGTAGTGGATTTCAAAGCTTTGAAATTTAATTTTTGACAGATTATTTCCCGTCCTTATCAACCACAGGACGATGTTCTCTGTTGGCCAATTCCCAAGCTATGGCAAAGGCAAGTTGTGTTCTTTTTGCTAAAGCATCAAATTCAATTTTATCAACTTCATCAGTAGCTTTGTGGTAATCTGCGTGAACACCATTAAATAGAAAGACCGATGGAATTCCATTTTTGGCAAAATTATAATGATCAGAACGATAGTAAAAACGATTTGGGTCGTTTCTATCATTGAATTTATAATCTAAAAATAAGTTCACATACTTTTTATTGGCATCTTCACAAATGTTATACAAATCAGTTGAAAGATAGTCCGAACCAATTAGATAAACATAATTATTAAAATCTTTATGAAATTCATCTCGGCGACCAATCATATCAATATTAATATCTGCAACGGTATTAGCTATTGGAAATATAGGATTTTCAGAATAATATCGAGAACCATGCAGACCGTGTTCTTCGCCTGTAACATGAAGAATTAGTATTGAACGCTTTGGCCCGTGACCTTCATTTTGAGCTTTTTTGAATGCTTGAGCAATTTCTAACAACGCAACAGTTCCAGAGCCGTCATCATCGGCTCCGTTATAAACTTCTCCATTATTCATACCCACATGATCATAATGAGCAGAAATTACAATAATTTCATTGGGTTTTTCAGAGCCTTCAATATATGCCCAAATGTTTTCAGAATCAGGTAAGTTTTCGTTTCTCTTTGCATTCAAAAAGGCAGCAGGAATTTTTTGGTAATAATCTGTAGCTCCTTTTGGAAACGAAATTTTATTGGCTTTGTATTGATTGATAAGATATTTACCCGCTTTTTTCTGTCCAATAGAACCTGTTTCACGACCTTCCATTTCGTCGGAAGCCACAATGTAAAGATGTTTTTTTAAGTCGGTTGTGGTAATGGTATTGATGTATTTTGATATTGAAACTACTGAACCTTTATTCTTTTGGGAATAACAAGAAAAAGTGGAAATTGATAAAAAAAGAAAGAGAAATTTTTTCATAATAAATGGAATAAATATTTTTAGTTAAAATGTTTTATTAAAACTTCATTCAAAAATAGTTTGAAATGTTCCCAAGATCTTTTGTCCGCCATTTCGTTGTAAGCAGCTCCTTTTGCATTGTCAGTTCCAGCTTCGGGATTGGTAAAAGAATGTACCGCATTAGCATAATAAATCATTTGCCAATCGGCTTTTGTATCGCGCATTTCTTGCTGAAAAGCTGAAATTTCTGCTCCAGACACATAAGGATCGTCTGCACCGTGACACACTAAAACTTTTGCGTTTATAGCTTCAATTGTTCTTTTTGCATCTCTGCCTAATCCGCCGTGAAAAGAAACTACACCTTTAATATTTAGCCGAGCTCGTGCAGCTTCGAGCGCTCCAGTTCCTCCAAAACAGTAACCAATGACTACTATATTATCTGGATTTGCCCCCGATAAATTTAATTGCTCTAAAGCTAATGAAATGCGTTTTTGGTATTCCAAAATATTGGTTTTATAATATCCTGCAATTTTTCCAGCTTCGGAGTTATCTTTTGGATAATTTCCTTCTCCATAAATATCTGCAATGAAAGCAAAATAACCTAATTTGGCTAAATTTTCGGCAGTATCTTTAGAAAGTTTATCAATTCCTCTCCAAGCAGGAAGTATTAGTATTCCTGGTTTTTGTTTACTTTTTGATTTAGGTTGAATATTAAAACCATTTAAAACCTGATTTCCATCTTTGTATTGAATGGGTTTCAATTGGGCTAAAGAAACCACCGAAAAGGGTAGTATTACAAATAAAAAATAGTGTACTTTTTGCATAATGTTTTTTTTTTCGGACAAATATCTAAAATTAAATAGTACAGTTACGTTCTAATAGCTTAAAATTTATGATATTTGGAAAATTAATTATTATCTTTTATCAAATTGTTATGGAACTCAATTATCAAGAACTTTCGCCAAAATCTGAAACCTTAATCGAAAAAGAGAATAAATACGGAGCTCATAATTATCATCCACTTCCTGTGGTTTTAGAAAAAGGAGAAGGCGTTTTTGTTTGGGATGTTGATGGGAAAAAATACTTTGATTTTTTATCGTCTTATTCTGCTGTAAATCAAGGACATTGTCATCCAAAAATTATTGAGGCAATGATCAAACAAGCTAAAACATTGACTCTGACATCTCGAGCTTTTTATAATGACCAATTGGGTGTTTTTGAAGAATATGTTACAAAATATTTTGGGTTTGATAAAGTTTTACCAATGAATACTGGTGCCGAGGCTGTAGAAACAGCTTTGAAACTATGTAGAAAATGGGCTTATGAAGTTAAAGGAATTGCTGAAAATCAAGCTCAGATTATAGTTTGCGAAAATAATTTTCACGGACGTACAACCACTATCATCTCATTTTCTAATGATGAAGGAGCTCGAAAGAGTTTTGGTCCTTTTACCGAAGGATTTATAAAAATCCCTTATGATGATATTGAAGCTTTAGAAAAAGTTTTGAAATCTTCTGCAACTATTGCTGGATTCTTAATCGAACCCATTCAAGGTGAAGCTGGAGTTTACGTACCTTCCGAAGGATATTTGGCAAAAGCCAAAGCGCTTTGCAAAGCACACAATGTTTTGTTTATTGCCGACGAAGTGCAAACTGGAATTGCTCGAACAGGAAGATTATTAGCCACTTGTGGAAATTGTTCTTGCGAAAATGGTTGCAAAAATAAACCAGAAGTAAAACCAGATATTTTAATTTTGGGGAAAGCAATTTCGGGAGGTGTTTACCCCGTTTCTGCTGTTTTGGCCAATGACGAAATCATGAATGTCATCAAACCTGGACAACATGGTTCCACTTTTGGAGGAAATCCTATAGCCGCAGCGGTTGCCATCGCAGCTCTTGAAGTCGTTCGTGAGGAAAATTTAGCTCAAAATGCCGAAAGATTAGGATTTCTTTTAAGAAAAGGATTGAACAAAATTGCCCAACAAAATCCCTTAATTGAATTGGTTCGTGGCAAAGGATTATTGAATGCAATAGTCATCAATTGTGGCGAGGATTCTGATTTGGCTTGGAATATTTGTCTTCGTTTTAGAGATTATGGTTTATTAGCAAAACCTACTCACGGCAACAAAATTCGTTTTGCGCCACCCTTGGTCATCACTGAAACTCAAATTCAGGAATGTTTGGTAATAATCGAAAAAGCATTGAATGATTTTATATAATTGATTTTTAAAAGCCAATTCAAATGGGTTTCAACTTAATTTTTAATGAATTTTATTTTTTGGTTTTTAACTTTTAGCTTTTTTATTTGTTCATGAAATATTGGTTCTAACCACAACTGTGTGGGTATTTTTTATCCACAAATTTAAAGAAAGTGGTGGGACTTTGGCAAAGAGTTGCTAACTTGCTGGATTTTTGTTCCAATTTTTTGACACAAATTTCACAAATTTACACAGATTTGTGTCGCTTAAATTACACAAATTCCGACTAAAGTCGTTGTAAGTTATAATGAAAATAATTTATAAACTGCTGATTTACAAAAAATTGAAAAGAGTGATAGAATTACACGAATTATCACTAATTAATTTTTTTTTTAAATTTAATCACAAGAATTTCAAAAGAATTAGTGTGATTTTTGAGTTAAACGAATTTGTGTAAATTTGTGTAATTTGTGGCTAACTTTTTTTAATAATTACAAAACCCACACAATTCGGGGTAGAACCGAAATATTTTTTAATAAAAAAAATCTGAAATCAACAACCTAACGCTCTTGTAGTTACATAGTAGCGATAACCAATGATTGCCATTTGCCATTTCTTGGCTTTGGCCAAATCCAGACTTTGTTTAGTGAAACTCGGTAGAATAAGCTTGTTTATTTGGGCTAGAATTTTGAACATAAGTAGATTTTTTTTGCAAAAATAGAAAAATAATTAGATAGTTTTTATCTTTTCAGCTATCAACATTCGATTCAGCCAAATGCAGCAAATTGCGGCCAACATTCCTAAACTACCCATAAAAAGCCAATTGGTCATATATCCAAAATGTGCAATGATATCCAGTCCTGTTTTTGAACAAGCAATGTGAGCCAGGCTAAAACTCATAGTAAACAAGCCCATATATTCTCCTTCTTGCCCTTTTGGAGCTCGGTTAAGCGCTACTGCATTTGAAAATGGAAAAGCAAATATTTCTCCAAAAGTGAGCAAAACAATACTTAAAATTAAAATAAACGCCCAAGAATCGAGCAGTAAAATGTAATATCCTAGGGCAACGCACAACGCACCATACGCAATGATTTTAATTTTATTGATTCTTTTCCTTTCGATTATGCTTACGATAGGCATTTCTAATAAGAAAACCAAAAATCCGTTTAGAGAAAGAAGCAAGCCAGTTTGAAATTCAGTCAATCCAAATTTTTCGTGATGATACAAAGGAAGTGTTGTGAATATTTGGAAAAACACCATCGCAATGATAAAAATGGTGTATAAAAGCAACCAAAATGGTTTGTCTTTATAAATGGATTTTCGGATTACAGTTGTGGGGATTTCACCCACTGCTAGCGGAATTCTTTTTCTCTCTTTAACCATCAAAACAAAAATTAGAATAGCAATGATACAAGTGCTGCCATCTACCCAAAACAAACCAGAATAACCCATTCCTAAAATAATCAAACCGCCCAAAGTAGGTCCAGCAGCAAAGCCAAGATTTACAGCCAAACGCACTAAAGACAGTGCACGAACCCTGTTTTTTGGTTTGGCATAAACACTCAAAGACACAAACATTGCTGGTCGAAACATATCGGCAATGGTCATAATTAAAAACATTCCAAAACACAATCCCCAAAAACTCGTGATGTACTGCAAAATAAAAAACAGCATTCCACTCGTAAAAAGGCTAAAAACCATTATTTTATAAAAACCAATTTTATCGGTCAATTTACCACCCAACCACGAACCAAGCATCGAACCCAAACCAAAAGCCACCATAATCCATCCCACTTCACCATAAGTAAAATGTAGATTTTCCTTCAGATATTTGGATAAAAAAGGCAAAACCATAGTCCCAGCGCGGTTGATAAAAGTAATAAGCGCCAAAATCCATACCTCACGCCGGAAGCCCTTAAAATTATTGATGTAACTACGAAGACCTGTTCTAAGCATAAGGAAATTTCTAGTTTGCAAAGCTACAAAGATTTTTAGGAGCTTTTTCCAGCTATTCGTTTCAATCTTTTATTTTTTTAAAGGAAAAAAATAAAAGGATTTCCACTTTTATCTGGGCTAGGATTCGCGCTAATGAAAACATTCTCTCCAAAATATAAACGTTGCTACTTTCTAACTTTTAAACTATTTTTGCTCAAAATAAAAATGATGAGAACATTTCTAGCATTTCTTTTTTTAGCAGTTTTGAATTTTGGTTTTGCTCAAGAAAAATTTGATTTCGCTGCTGTCGAAAAATTTCAAAAAGAGTTAAATACCGAATATGCCGATGCCAAAAGCAGTCCGTTGATGGCGGAAGATTTAGCGGTTTTCAAAGCATTAGATTTCTATCCCATAAACGAAAAGTTTTTTGTCGTGGCAAAATTCATTAGAACCGAGAATGAAAAACCATTTGAGATGAAAACTTCAACTGCCAGAAAACCAATGTATGTAAAATTCGGCGAAGCTCATTTTGAAATTGACGGAAAATCATGCCAATTAAACCTTTACCAGAACATTGAATTATCTAAAAAAGAGGAATATAATGACTATTTATTTTTGCCTTTTTCAGATTTGACTTGCGGAAAGGAGAGTTACATTGGCGGAAAATATATCGATTTGAAAACTCCAACTGGCGATAGCATCGTTATTGATTTCAATACATCTTACAATCCGTATTGCGCTTATAATCATAAGTATTCCTGTCCAAAAGTGCCATTAGAAAACGATTTGAAAATTGAAATTAAAGCTGGAGTTAAGAAATTTCACGAATAATGAAATACTTTAATCTACATACACATCAATTTACCAATCAAATCGAAGTGTTGGAATTGGTCAATCAATATCCTCAGGAATTTGATGCAAGGATTCCGTTTTATTCTATGGGTATTCATCCATTATACATTGACGAAAATAGATTAGAAAGTGATTTTCAAATTGTGGATGAAAAATTGGCTTTGCCCGAATGTTTGGCACTTGGCGAATGTGGTTTGGACAAACGCAGCGAAACTTCATTTGAAATACAGCAATCCGTTTTTGAAAGACAATTGGCATTAGCCGAAAAACACCAAAAACCAGTGGTGATTCATTGCGTTGCCGCTTTTCAGGAACTAATCGAAATTATGAAAAGATTGAAGATTTGTGTTCCAATGATTGTTCACGGATTTTCAAAAAAAATAGAACTCGCTAAGCAATTGATTGACAATGGTTTTTATGTTTCGTTTGGGAAAATCTTGTTGCGAAACCCAGAATTAGAATCGGTTTTTCAAAATATTCCAAACGATAAATTCTTGTTAGAAACCGATATGGTCGAAGAAGGAATTCAGGTTGTTTATACTTTGGCAGCGAAATATAAAGAATTAGAATTAAGTGAATTACAGGAGATTGTAAATAAGAATTTCAATACAGTTTTTGATTTCAGATTGAAGATTAACGATTTCTGCCCCGAGCGATAGCGAACTGGAGAAGCATTTCAGATTTTTAGCAACTTGAAACATTAAACTTGAAACAAAAAATTATGGCAGAATGGACAGAAAGAGCCGAGCTCTTATTTAAAGCAGAAGGATTAGACAAACTGAGAAACGCCAATATTTTGGTCGTAGGATTGGGAGGCGTTGGTTCTTTTGCTGCCGAATTTTTGGC
>DMHA01000250.1 GCA_003449615.1 Flavobacterium sp. | reverse complement strand
CTAGAAATAGCAGTAATCGCATTTCGTTCGTATTCTAATTGGCTTTTTTTATATCGGGATTCAACTACTTTTAGTTTTCTTTCTAGAATTTCTACTAAAAAATTCCCAGTGCCGCACGCAGGCTCCAAAAAACGGGAATCAATTCTTTCGGTTTCTTGTTTCACCAAGTCGAGCATCGCATTTACTTCTCGTTTATTGGTAAATACTTCACCGTGGTCGGTAACTCTTTTTTTAGATTTAACTTGATTTTCCATAATCTAAAGTTTTACCATTTTCACCGCCAACTCAAACTCCTCCTTATAATCCAGCCCCAACTCGCCTGCGTGCTCCGGAATTGCTAACTTCCAGGAAACGAAGTAATACGCCAGCAACTGATACCCAGAAAACCGCTTATTGGGAAAACTCCCTACGATATAATTGTCAATTTTATGAATGATTTGCATGAAGCGACAAAGGTTTTTGCTGTTTTCGATTACTTTATGTACCGAAAAAAGATTTATTTTATATGTGCAACAAATCTAATAAAATATATTCTTTTACAGGCAATTATAGGTGTAGGAAAACAATTATTTTTGAAAAATAAATTGCAACAATCGTAATTTCAAGAATAAACCAAAAGGATGCACTGTTTTTCTTTGCAGGATTTATGTATTCCGAACCAATGAACTACTCACTATTTCATTATTTAGCAGAGAAAAATGACCTGAATCAGGTTAGAATTCAATAAGAATAAAGACAAACAAATAACACCCTAGGGTTTAGAGAAACAATTGACCGCCATCACATAAAAAAGTGACCGCCGTCAGCATACAAAGTGAAGGCGGTCAATAGTTTGTTTGTAAACTAGTAATGCGTAGCTTTGTAAAGTCGATATTTCCTATTGTTCAGAATTCAAAATAAAAAAAACTATGGCAGTCCCTTTTACAGCGGTTGGGAAAACGAACCCTAGCCAACCACAAAATCCATTATTGTATTATCCAAGAGCTACCCAAAGCGGTGTTGTAGATTTAGAAGAATTGTCGGAACGAGTTTCCAATAGTTGCTCGGCAACACCCTCCGACTGTTATGCCGTTATTATCGGTTTGGTCACTGAAATTTCAAGATCTTTAGACCAAGGAAACATTGTTCGATTAGGACAATTGGGTTCCTTTCAGGTGAGTGTTCAAGGTACGAGTAGTCCAACTCCCGAAGCCGTTGAATCGAAAAACATTTCGAGAAGTTCCATCGTTTTTAGACCTGGAAAAAAATTAAAGAATATGTTGAATGAATTGAAGTTTTATAAGAAAAAATGAGATGGTAATGCTAGTTCATAAAACATTTTAGTATGATTTTTTTGAATAGAAACAAAACCACTCGACATCATCTCTTGGCTGGAAAGTAAAATCGAAAACCGAAAAATTGTGGATATTATAAAGGAAAAATCGAAGTTGAGTAATAGGTAAGCTTAATACTTCAACAACTCGACTAAAGCTTTCTCAAACCTTTCCTTTGGCAAATACTGGTCTTCCAAAGCTTTAATAAACGGAATGGGACTATCCAAACTCGCTACACGTTTTACTGGAGCATCGAGATAGTTGAAACAATTCTCCATAATCAAAGCCGAAATATCGCTGGCAATACCACCAAACAATGAGTCTTCTTGTAAAATAATGGCTCGTCCTGTCTTCTTAACCGAAGCATAAATAGCTTCTGTATCCAAAGGTTGTAAAGTTCTTATATCTAATAAATCGGCTGCTATTTCAGGGTTTCTAGCCAAAGTTTCCAAAGCCCAATGCACAGCCGCACCATAAGCAATAATGGTAACTTGGTTTCCTTCTTTCAACAAAGCCGCTTTTCCCAACTGAATCGTGTAATAATCGGTAGGAACTTCTTGATGAACGCTGCGATACAATTGTTTGTGTTCAAAAAACAACACTGGATTGGGATCATTGATACTTTCGTTCAGCAATCCTTTGGCATCGAATGGAAAGGCCGGATAAACTACTTTCAAACCGGGTGTTTTGGTGAACCAAGCTTCATTGGTTTGTGAATGAAATGGCCCTGCTTGTGTTCCTGCACCGCAAGGCATTCTAACGACAACATCGGCTTTTTCTTGCCAACGGTAATGCGATTTGGCCAATAAATTCACAATGGGATTGAAACCTGTGGAGACAAAATCGGCAAACTGCATTTCGACAACTGCCTTGAATCCATTGATAGAAAGTCCCATTCCTGCCGAAACAACCGCACTTTCGCAAATGGGCGTATTGCGAACTCGTTCTCTTCCAAATTGCTCGACAAAACCTTCTGTAATCTTAAAAGCACCTCCATATTCGGCGATGTCTTGGCCCATTATGACTAAGTTTGTATGTCGCTCCATCGACTGTCTCAAACTACTGGAAATAGCATCTATAAATCGAATATTTTTAGTTTCAGATGAAGGTTTAACTTCTTGAAATTCAAATGATTTATAAACATCATTTAATTCTTCTTCACAAGTGGCTTCAATCTGAGTTTCCGCATTGGCAATAGCCCAATTTTCATCAATTCCCAACTTGATTTTATTTCGTAAATTAGTATCAAAATCCTCTGAAAGAATGTTGTTTTCTTTTAAATATTTTCTAAAATTTTCTACAGGATCTTTACTTTGCCATAAATCGAATAACTCTTGAGGAACATATTTCGTGCCACTCGCCTCTTCGTGACCTCTCATTCTGAAAGTTTTGAATTCCAATAAAACGGGACGAGGATTCTCTATCATCGAAGCTTTCAATTCCGATAATTTAGTATAGACTTCCAGAATATTATTGCCATCGATAATATAACTTTCCATTCCGTAACCTATTCCTTTATCTGCTATGTTTTCACAACGAAACTGCTCGTTTGTGGGAGTCGAAAGTCCGTAGCCATTGTTTTCGATGATGAACATAACTGGCAATTCCCAAACGGCGGCAATATTCAAAGCTTCGTGAAAATCGCCTTCGCTAGTAGCGCCTTCACCAGTAAAAACAGCGGTTATTTTTCCGTTTTGTTTGAGTTTATTCGCCAAAGCAATTCCATCGGCAATGCCCAATTGTGGGCCGAGATGCGAAATCATTCCGATAATTTTGTATTCTTGTGTGCCAAAGTGAAAACTGCGGTCACGACCTTTGGTAAATCCATTTGCCTTGCCTTGCCATTGCGAAAAAAGTCGGTGCAACGGAATATTTCTACCTGTAAAAACACCCAAGTTTCTGTGCATCGGTAAGATGTATTCATCAGCATCCAAAACAACTGTAACGCCAACAGCAATAGCCTCTTGACCAATTCCGGAAAACCATTTCGAAACTTTTCCTTGACGGATGAGAATCAACATTTTTTCTTCGATAAGTCTTGGTAAAACCAATCTTTTGTATAAATCTACTAATTGTTCGTTGGAAAGGCTTTTTCTGTCGAAGATCATGAAATTTGTTTTTTGTATTGTGCATCAAAATTATAAAAAAATAACAGAATCACTTTAGATTCTTATATTTAGATTGCAGTTAATAAACAGTTGTACAATTCTTTAGGCACAGGATATATCAGCGAATAAATACCTTAATTTGAGTTAATTTTGATTTATCATTCCCATAAAATCATTTTCTGAAATTATCGGGATGTTCAATTGAACTGCCTTTTCTAGTTTTGCTGGTCCCATATTGGCTCCAGCCACGACAAAATCGGTTTTAGCCGAGATGGAACTTCCCACTTTTCCGCCGTTGTCTTCAATGGCTTTTTTTAACTCATCTCTCGAAAATTGCTCAAAAACACCTGAGACTACGAAGGTTTTGCCGGAGAGTTTGTCTGTTGCATTCGGATTTACAATCTCAATAGTTTCAAATTGAAGTCCGAAATTTTTCAATCGATCAATAATGATTCTATTTTCTGGGTTTTCAAAAAATTCAATAACACTTTGGGCAATGCGTTCTCCAATTTCGTCCACCAAAACCAAATCCATTACACTGGCTTGACTTAAAGTATCTATATTTTTGTAATGCTTTGCTAGTTTTTTAGCCACTGTTTCGCCTACAAATCGAATACCAAGTGCGTATAAAACACGTTCAAACGGTATATTTTTAGAATTTTCAACTCCTTTAACCAAATTCTCAGCCGATTTTTGAGCCATTCGTTCCAAAGGCAAAATTTGCTCCACTTTCAAATCATACAAATCAGCATA
>DMHA01000049.1 GCA_003449615.1 Flavobacterium sp. | reverse complement strand
TCCGCAACATTTTGCTTTTCATCTTGCTGAAAAATTCTGGAGTTACTCCTATATAAGAGGCAATTTGTTTTTGGGGAACTTTCTACATTAAATCAGGATGTTTGTGACAAAATTTTTCGAAACGATCTTCTGCCGACAAACTCAAATTATCCATCAATCTTTCCTGATGAGCCACCAATGAATTTTGGTTAGAATTCTGAAAAACCTTTAGAGTTTGGGGATTTCTTGGTAGAGTATTTCCTGATTTTCTTTAGACAAAAAGAGTTCCTGCTCTTGCGGAGTCAGTGTGATGTGTTTGGAGAGATTGTCTAGTATTAGGGGCATTTGTTTCTATAGAGGAAAATAAGCTGGAATTGGATTTTAGTACTAATTACACTTATTTACTTGCAATTATTTCTGCAATTATTTGTTTTATATTCAGATGTTTGGCATCTGATATCCCTTTAGAATGTTGAGAAACTAATTCAATCCATTCAAATACTTTCTTCTTTTCAGTGGTTTTTATCCCCCAATATTCAGAAAGTTCAATAGCAGATGTTTGCATAATAGTTCCAATTATTAAAGGCAAATTTTTAAATAATTTCAAAAATATTTGTGGTACATTTTTGTAGACCTTGACTCCAAGTATAAAATCACTTTTACCACCTGCGCTAAAATCATCTCTAACATTAGGATGAACAGTTTTTTCAACCGAAACTAACCAAAAAGCAATACGACTAAATTTATCATTAGATTTTCCAAAAATTTCTGGAAATAAAATCATACCTCTATTTACTAGATTTTTCTTTTTCTGCAAATCAAGGCTTGACCAAAATTGAAGAGTAGTACCGCCAATTTCACTATTATCCATCCACCATAGTTCTTGACCTGATTTTAGCTTACTTTTATAGTAATCAACAATTGGTCTTATAGGGTTTTCTTTTTTTCGTAGAGTATTATAAGGTATTTTAATTTTGTCAAAAATCGTATCTCCTTGTTTTAAGTTCATATCTATTAAATAGCGAGGTGAATGTGTTACTACAACCTCTGATAAAACTTCTTCATAAGGTCGACAACGAAATTCAATTGGACTTGCCAATTTTGCAAATAACATAAAAATTCTTTCTACGTCCTCGACTCTAGTGCTTTCTAAAACACTATTACCTGTTGTTTTCCAATGGTTTTGTGTTGTAGTTTTTACTTCAATTCCATAATATTTGTTTGCGATAATATCAGGAAATTTTTGACCGCCAATTAATTCAATAGTATTTTCAAAAGCTGTACCTACAGCTAATTCTGCCATTACATCTCTTACGTATGGTTCAAGATTTCTCCCTATAAGAGTTGCTATCTTTTTAGATGAGTTATTTGCGTGAACATTTAATTCTGTTAATGTTGAATTTATTAAAATGTCAAAATCTTTTCTACTAGGTTCTGAATTGGCTGAAATTATCATAATTATTTTTTAAAATATAAATCCCAAACATCTTCAATTCGTTTTGCCAAATTATAGGCAAGGAGTGGAGGAACAGCATTTCCAATTATTTTATAAGCTTGCGATGGACTAACTAAATACGATCCTTTTCTTCCATTTTTATTTTCTATTACGAAGTCATAGTCAGGTGGGAAAGTTTGAATCAATGCACATTCTCTAGGTGTTAATCGTCTTTCAATTAATCCTTTTGAAAGTTCAGTGTCGATTTTACCTCCATTTTCTTTTGATAATCGTCTAAATTCAATATTGCCGTGATGTTCTGCACGAATAGTGGGGCTAATTCCGTTGGGTTTGATTTCTGTTTGTCCTTGGCAATGTGATCCCATATATTTTGCTTTTGAATAGAATTTTTGGGATAAATCTGTGGTGTTTTCAGGTTCTTCTAACAAACTAAAAATCTCATTTAGTTCAACAAATTTTTTTAAATTTTCACCTTTCGCTGTAAAAGAATGGGTTGGTTTAGGATATGGGTTATATTTCTCAGAAATAATTTCTCTTTCTAATTCTTCTAATGCTGTTTTTGTGAGCTCAGATTTTTTAATTCCAATAAATATTACTCTTTCTCTCGATTGAGGAACTCCATAATTTGCAGAATGTAACACTTTTGGATTTAGAACGATATAGCCATTTTCGCCAGCAGAAGAAAAATCTTTTTGAATAATTTCTTTCACATTTTCAAGATTTACTAATCCTTTCACATTTTCTGCAATGAATATTTTTGGTTTTGTAATTTCGATAACTTGTTTCATCCACATATAAAGTTGTCCACGAGTTTCTTCTGTTGGTGTTACTTCATCAATAATTTTTCCTGTATGATTTTTATGCGAATTAAAGCCATTACGTTTTCCTGCAATACTAAAATCCTGACAAGGAAAACCACCAGTTACAACATCAATGTTTTTGGGGAAAACATCAATTCCACTTTGATGAAGTTTTACCAAATCAACGATACTTTGTGTATAAAATAAATCTGCATCTCGTCCTTTTTTCAAAAAATGGTTTACCCAAGCATTTCGTGCATCGCTCAAGATGTCATTTGCAAACACAGTCGTAAACTTTGTTTTTTTTAATTGTACAAATCCGTTGCTAAATTTTTTATCTATAAAATTTGAAGATAAAATTTCATTAATAGATGACTTTAAAACTGAAAACCCTCCTTCAAAACCTAAATCCATTCCTCCGCAACCTGAAAAAAGGGATAAAACATTTAATGTTTCATTCTTTTTGGGTTTTACATAAGTTCTTTTTTCAATTGGATTTACATAATATTTGAAATCTAATTGTGGTTCTTCAAGAACATCAATCTCCACTCTTTCTAAATAGTTAGTTTTCATAATTACATTTTATTGTATAGGATTGATATGTTTTTTTCTTTGGTAACTTTGAGTACTCAGTTATTACAAATTAATTGTAATAGTTTGTGACAGAAAACCGACCCTTGTGGTCACGCCCACCCGAGCCTGCAAAGGCGAACAGGCGAAGCAAATTTAATAAAAAAACCGATGCCTTTTTAGGTAAATCATCGGTTAAATATTTTTAATGAAAGTGATCTTCTTCGATTTCAAATTCGGCATCTTTTTCCCAGATTTCCATTTCGCAGGGTTTGCAATTGAATTTGAGTTTTTTAAAATATTAATAATTTTTTTGGTAATTACACCCAACGGGTAGATTAATTTTTATAAAATAAGTAGTTTACTAAATTGTATTTTGCTAAAGAGACAAATTTTTATTCTTCATCAAGCCATTGAGCATAAACAAGAACGCCACTTAAAATTAGGTCTTCTTTTGTTTTAGTTTTCTTGGCTTTGTATTCATAATCTTCTATTTCAAATTTTTTGGTATCAAAATCATACGTAAGTGCGTTACTACTTGTTTCATCGAAATTTAAATGAAGTGTAGCAGAAGTTTCAAACAATTGTAAATAAGTAAACTCTTGGCTCGCCGTTTGCACACCTCCCTTTTTTATAGTGAAAATGCCTTTAATTTGTTTACCGGGAAAATTATTTCCAAACATTCCCGGTACATCCGAATAGGTTAGTTTGCTTATCGATACGGTGTAAATACCCGAGGATAGTTGTTGTGCGGTTGCTGTACATGCTGTTGCTATTAGTAAGCAAATTGTGAGTAGTTTTTTCATTTTTATTGATGTTAAATTTATTTCTTTACGGTATCAAGTGCTTTTTTTCTTGCTTCATTCAAGGCTTCGGCTTCGTTGCCGCATTGGTGAGTTTGGTTGAACAATTTAGCTTTTGCGGCTCGAATAGCCTCGTCTGCAGGGTCTAGTTCCAACTTTAATCCCACCAATTCTCCATCCTTCCTTGAAATTAGCCACAAATTATTCCCATCTAAAATAACTTGATGCGGGTTCCATTTGCTCAAATCGAAGGCTTTGACCGTTTTGTTGTTTTTGAAATCATACACCGCTAAAATATTTTCATAAATGAACCAAACCGTGTTTTCTTCGACTTTCAAAATGGCGGTGTAGTCGTTTGCTTCTGTTTCTAATAGGGTAATAATTTTATCGATGCTGATTTCTGTTGCGACTTTATTTTTGTTGTTGATGATTTTGAGTTTATTTCCTTTTAAAACAACAGTTGCATTAGCTCCATAATAATATTTGGTTTCATCAATTGTTACATTTTTTGTTGCGAGATCCTTGTGGTATTGGTTTACTATATCATACTGAATGTTGCAAAAGTATTCTTCAAACGGTGGTTCGGTATTTTTGGAATAGCAATTTTCGCTTTTATCAAGGGCATTGCCATTGTAATCCAATTCAAACCAAAACATATCTTCAAAACGGGCAACTATTTTATCTTTCAAAAAATAGGGTTGATAGGAAGCACCGTGACCAATGTATTTTTGCCATAAAATGTTATTGGTGTTTAAATCGTAGGCCAAAATTGCACCGCCAATTTCGGGTAAAATAGCTGCACAATACATTATGTTGTCTTTGAAAAAAGGTGGTGTGTATAATTTTTCGATTTTCAAAGTTTGAATCGTGTCCCCATTTTTAGGATTCATTTGAAGCAATTTGCCATCAGTAATTCTCGAGAATAATTTTTCTTGAACCGATATTGGAGCAGTATTTGTTTTGTATCCTGAGTAATACGACCAGTTTAAATCTCCAGTTTTCTTGTCGTAGGCATACACCTGATAATCATTGGCATTGAAATAGACCTGAGCATCATCGATACTAAAGGAAGAATAGAATTCTTCTAATTTATTCTCGGATAAATTAATTTTAGAATGGAAAAATTCGGTTTGTGCAGCAACACTAATGCTAAAAAAAAGCACTATTAAAATGAAAAATTTCGCCATATTTGATTATTTTTTGAAGAAAAAAGTTAGTAAAAATAGGTAATAAATGTTAAAAAGAAACTACTTTATTGATTTTGTCCATTTGCCAAAAAAAAATTACCAACTGCTGACCTTTTAAAACAAGAAAGGCTTTATCAATGCTTTTTTTTGATATATCGTTCAACTTCTTTGATATTATTCGCAAATTTCATCTACCCAACGATGGGTTATTTTCCCATTATTATCAATGTTGAAAACCGCACCAACAGGACATTGATTTGGACTAATAGAATCGGTTAAAAAGCGATAATCAAATCCATTGTCTACGGGTTCGCCCAATATTTTTTTGACTTCTGAAGTCGTAATCGCTGCTGGCATTAACGCTACCGCTTTTGCAAGACTTTTAAAATCTTTGTGTTTTTGATAATGTCTCCCATATTTGGCAACCTCTGTTTTGGGTGCACAGCAGGAAAGAAGTCCAGCAATTGTTATGTATTTAATAAATGGATGTGTTTGAATTTCAGAATTATTTTGATTTTAGTTTAGTAATAATTTTCAGCAAACTTTCTCGGTTTTTGGCTTCGTGATAAAATTTAGGTAGCTTTTCCAAAAGTGTAAAACCGGTTCGGTCTTTGTGTTCTCGAATAGTGGCCGCGATATAACGCTCTAAATAGTCCAGATGTTTGTCGTTTAAAGCCCAAAATATTTCGTTTTTGAATGGGGCTTGTAACAAAAGTTCCGCTTGAAAATAGAGGTTTGCCGCGACTTCTATTGTTCCGATTTTAATTTCTGTTGTGGTTTCTTTATTGTAACCGCAACTGGTGCAAAACAAACGAGCGATTTTGGTTTCATAATTCACTGTGGCCATTGCTTTTTTGGCGCAAGATGGACATACCGCCCAAACTTCTTGGTAGAAGTTGGAAAGGAGTAGGTTTTCGTCTTGGAAGCGGTTTTGTTGTTTCATTCTTTAGGGTGTTTGCTATATTAGTAGTTAAATTTTTCTTCGATACTCGAAAATTTTATACGAAAATTGCTTTTATTCTTTTATAGACGAAAAAAATGATGCTTTATTCGGTTTAATGATAGAATTGCACATTCTATTGTGCAAATACTTGGTTAAACTGCATATTATAATATACAATTTTATCTGGCATCTTCCTTCACAATACCCAAACTTCTTGAGAGAAGTTGGAATCTTAGTTTTTCGTCTTGGAAGCGGTTCATCAATTTGTATTTTTTGTATTCTGAAAAAATATTTAAACTTTCTATGTTAATCCTAACTTTCGCATTTATTAATTGAATTCATTCTGTAAAAAAAAGTTGAATACCA
>DMHA01000176.1 GCA_003449615.1 Flavobacterium sp. | reverse complement strand
ATTTTAAACCATTTTAAATTTGAAAATTGTTACTTGACGATTAAAGTTTGCCCTATCGAAATGGCATTATCAACTATATTATTTTGTTTCTTTATTTCTTCGATGGAGATATTAAATTTTTTAGAAATCGAATATAAAGTATCTCCTTTTTGAACTTCATATTGATTGGTTTTTGGTGTCATATTTTCCTTTTTATCCAAAACATAATCTTTACCTAAAACCTGATTATCATATTGATCTAAATGATACAGCTCAATAGAATTGATTAATTTTTCAGGATAATTTGGGTCAGTGGCATAACCTGCATTTTTCAAACCTTTAGCCCAGCCTTTGTAATCGCCTTTGGGTAAATCGAACAATGAAGCATACCGTTTTCTTTTTGACACAATATCGGCGTGATCTTGAAAAGATTCTTCTGGATTTTTATATTTTCTGAAACATTCTTGACTTGTATCGTCATCGTGATAAGTTGTTTCCCCTTTCCAATCGGTGTAGCATTTTATACCAAAATGATTGTTTGATGTTGTTGCCAATTTGCTTTGCCCTGCACCTGATTCTAAAATTCCCTGTGCCAAAATAATACTTGCTGGAATCCCAAAATTTTTCATATTGCTCATCGCAATATCTTTATAATCAGAAATATAACTGTTTACTACATCCGAAGTAATCAAGCTTTTTTGAGAGGATGGATTTGTTGCTGTTCTTTTGTGTTTTGAGTTTTGGGTTTTAGTAGTAACAATAACGGACTTGGAAGAGTTGCACCCGACCAAAGTCAAAATTGTTAAAAGGAGAATTACTTTTTTATACATTTATAGCGATTGTAGTTAATTTTTTGTTTTTTAATTTTTTGTTCATTCCAGCAATTCCTTGAATTCCTCCAGTATGAATGAGTAAAATTTTGGAATCCCCTGGAAAATAATTGGTATTAATTAAATTCATAACGCCAAAAACCATCTTTCCTGTATAAATGGGATCCAAAGGAATCTGATTATCTACATAAAACTGATTGATAAAAGTAATTAATTCTGAACTCACTTTACCATAACCACCAAAATGATAATCAGTTACTAATTTCCAGTTGTCATTTCGGACAAATTTACGAATTTCATCGTTTAAAAAATCACCTTTCAATGCAGGAAATCCCAAAACTTTTTGATGTGGCAAACTACTGTTTATCAAACCACTAATGGTTCCACCAGTTCCCACGGCACAACAAACAAAATCATATTCAGCATCTTCTTTGGTTAAAATTTCTTCACAACCTTGAACGGCAAATTCATTGGTTCCGCCTTCTGGTACATAATAAAAATTGCCAAATTCGTGTTTTAAGTTTTCAATAAAATACGCTTCGGTTTTGTGACGATAATTTTCTCGAGTGACAAATTTAAACTGCATACCACATTCTTGGGCAAATTTTAAAGTTGGATTAATCAAAATTTTACTTTCTAATTCATCGCCTCGGATAATTCCAATGGTTTTGAATCCGTATTCCTTTCCAGCAAAAGCGGTAGCAGCAATATGATTGGAGTATGCGCCACCAAAAGTGAGAAGCGTATCCTGATTTTCTGCTTTTGCTTGGACTAAATTATATTTGAGTTTTCGGAATTTGTTCCCTGAAATAAAAGGATGGATGAGGTCTTCCCTTCTTATGGAAAGTGAGATATTTTTATTAATTATTTTTATTTTTTGGGTAAGAATTTCTGGCAAAGCAAATAGGTTTTATCGAAAAATAGGCTACACAATGATTTGGGTTTGTATCAATTCATTTAGAAAACAAGATTACAAAAAAGATTATTGCTCCAAAAAAGTGTAATCAATCAATTTAACTTTCGATGCAAAAATTAAACATATTGATGCAGAAGGTTTTATCCAAGCCTAAATAGTAAGGCAAATAGTCAAGTCGATAAACAATTCTAAAGGAACTTTTCACGGGCAAGTATTGTGCGGAATAAATGATTTCCACACAAGGAATTGAAGTGGTTTTATTCAAAATAGAATTGTATTATTCCAAAGTTGCCAAATATCTTTCTGCGTCCAAAGCAGCCATACAGCCAGTTCCTGCAGCTGTAATCGCTTGACGATAGACGTGATCGGCGGCATCTCCAGCCACAAAAACTCCAGCTACATTTGTTTTTGAAGTTCCTGGAATATTCACAATATAACCCGTTTCATCAAGGGTTAAAAAATCCTTAAAAATATCAGTGTTGGGTTTGTGTCCAATTGCTGCAAAGAAACCAGTTGCTGGAATATCAAAAATATCTCCTGTGGTTTTGTTTTTTGCTTTCACGCCAGTAACCACTTGACCATCTCCTAAAATTTCGACCGTATCGTGGTTCATCAAAATAGCTATATTTTCGGTTTTGCGAACTCGTGCTTCCATAATTTTCGAGGCACGGAACTTTTCGCTACGAACAAGCATCGTTACTTTTTTGCACAATTTAGACAAATAATGGGCTTCTTCACAAGCCGAATCTCCAGCTCCAACAATGACTACATCTTGGTTTCTATAGAAAAAACCATCGCAAACGGCACAAGCCGAAACGCCACCACCCATTTTGAGATAATGTTGTTCAGATTCTAATCCTAAATATTTTGCCGAAGCTCCAGTAGAAATAATTACGGTTTCGCAATGCAATTCAATAGTATCATTAATCCAAACTTTGTGAATATTTCCACTAAAATCAACTTTTGTTGCCCAACCATCACGAATATCAGTTCCAAAACGTTTGGCTTGCTCTTGTATGCCAACCATCATTTCTGGACCAGTTATTCCTTCTGGATTTCCAGGCCAATTTTCGACTTCGTTAGTAGTTGTCAATTGACCACCTGGCTGCATTCCTTGGTACAAAACAGGGTTCATACTGGCTCTAGCAGCATATATAGCCGCTGTATAACCCGCAGGTCCAGAACCAATAATAAGGCATTTAATTTTTTCTACTGTAGTTGACATATATACGATCGATTTTACATTTATAAAGACAACAAATGTATAACTTTTATTAAAAATATTGATTCAAAAAAACCAACACTTTTAGCTATTTAAAAATAATAACACTCAATCTGACTAATATTGCTTGTAATACTGAAAATTAGTTTTACATTTGCAACCGCTTTCGGGCTGTAGCGTAGCTCGGTTATCGCGTCTCGGTAGGAAAATCGGGAAGACCGCAGGTTCATATATTATTGAAATTAAAACAAGATATTTTTTAAATAAAATATTCGGGGTGTAGCGTAGCTCGGT
>DMHA01000215.1 GCA_003449615.1 Flavobacterium sp. | reverse complement strand
AAGATGAAAATGTATTTCATGTATAGATAATTAATTGTTTATCTTTTGATTTTCTTTAATAATCAAAACGTTTGAAAGCTTCGATAGCTTCATATTCGGCAAGACCTAAATCATCATACAATTTTGCTGTATTCTTGTTGCGGTCTTCGGCTCTAACCCAAAATTCTCTGGAATCATTTCCTTGAAACATTACACGGTCTTTTTGGGATTGATGGTATAAAATAGCATGCCTTTTGATTGTAACTTCGTCGGGACTCAATGGAACTGCCATATCAATTTCGTGCAAATCCCATTCGTGCCAAGCACCTCGGTACAACCACAACCAGCATTCGTCCATAAACGCTTTTGGTTTTAGTTTTTTCAAAGCTGCAAAAATGGCGTTTAGGCAAACTTCGTGGGTTCCGTGTGGATCAGCCAAATCGCCAGCGGCAAATATTTGATGCGGTTTTATTTTTTCAATAATAGCAGCGACAATATCGATGTCTTCTTGTCCAATGGGGTTTTTCTTTACTTGTCCTGTTTCATAAAATGGCAAGTCCAAGAAATGAGTATTTTCATCTTTCAATCCAATGTATCTCACGGCAGCATAAGATTCACGTCGGCGGATAAGTCCTTTTAATTTTCGAACTTCCAAGGAATCAACTTCATTTTCTTTTTTATTGTTTAAAAAATCAATTGCCACTTGAAAATTGATATTGCTTTTTTCTTCTCCTATAAAATCGTTACAGACTTCGGCAAATTTTAATGCTTCATCATCTGTAACAGCTATGTTTCCTGAGGTTTGATACACTACGTGGACGTCGTGTCCTTGCTTGATTAATTTTGAAAAAGTGCCTCCCATTGAAATCACATCATCATCGGGATGTGGACTAAAAAGGATTACTCTTTTTTTGGCAGGATTGGCTCTTTCTGGTCTATGACTGTCATCGGTGTTGGGTTTTCCTCCTGGCCAACCAGTAATGGTGTGTTGCAAGACGTTGAACATATTGATATTCAAATCATAAGCCGAGCCTCCTGAAGCCAAAAGATCCGACATTCCGTTGTTGTTGTAATCTCTATCGGTAAGTTTTAATATGGCTTGATTTGTTTTTTGGCAGAGCCAAACTATGGCTTTACTTTTTAATTCCTGAGTCCAAACACATTCGCCAACTAGCCACGGCGTTTTGTATCGTGTTAATTCTGACGCTGCGGATTGATCTAATATAAAAGAGGCGTTGCTGTGATTTTGCAAAAATGTTGCTGGAACTTCGGAGCTAATTTCGCCTTGTATTGTTCTTTTTATGATATCGGCTTTGTTTTGACCCCAAGCCATTAATACGATTCTTTTGGAGCGAAGGATTGTCGAAACTCCCATTGTAATGGCTCTTTTGGGAACACCATCGATGCCATTAAAATCTGAAGATGCATCCACTCTGGTAATGTGGTCTAAAGTGATAATTCGAGTTCCTGAATTGATGTGAGAACCGGGTTCATTAAATCCTACGTGACCAGTTCGACCGATTCCTAATAATTGGAAATCTAATCCTCCAGCCTCTTTAATTTTCATTTCATAATCAATGCAATATTGATTTAGATTTTCAAAAGCTACTGTTCCATCTGGAATATTAACGTTTTCAGGGTTAATATCAATGTGATTGAAAAGATGTTGGTGCATAAAATGGAAATAGCTTTGGTTGTTTTCCTTGGTCATCGGATAGTATTCATCCAAGTTGAAAGTGATTACATTGCTAAAACTAAGGTCTTCTTCTTTGTGCATTCGTACCAATTCTTCATACACTTTGATTGGTGAGGAACCCGTTGCCAAGCCCAACACGCAAGGCTTATTTTTTGCTTGTTTCGATTTGATTAATTGTGCGATTTCCTGTGCCACAATTATAGAAGCTTCGGCCGAATTTTTGAAAATTTCGTTATGGATTTTCTCAAATCGGGTTTCTTCAAATTTACCTGGGCTTTTATAGCTAATTTCAGGTCTAATTTCTAAAGCACTTTTCATTTTGTTTTTTTTTTGTAATAATTTGCAGAAACTTATTTTTTAAAAAAATGGTATAAGCAACGAATTACTTATACCATTAAAATTAACTAATTCAATTTTTGTTTTTTTTAGAAATTAGGCCCAGTAGTATCCCACCAAAGTCTTGTTCCTCCGTTGTCTGGTCCTCCAAGTTTAGCAAGGGCAGTAAGAATACCACCTGGGTTTCCATCTTTTTCTGATTGTACGAAGTTAACTCTTCTTACACCGTATTGTGTGGTTATTGTACCTCCACTTGTGTTTTTTAGTACTGGAAATAATTTTGGATAACCCGTTCTTCTGTATTCTGACCAAGCTTCTTGTCCTTCAGGGAAATTAGCAATCCATTTTTGAGTGATAATTTTTTGCAATTTTACTTCATTCGAAGCAGCACCATCCCAAGCAACAGTTACATTATTTACAGCTGCTGAATTATTTACTGGGAAATTTGGATCTACATACGCTTTGGCAGTTTTCACATTGTCAGTAATATAAGCCGCATCTGACACACCATGTTGTGTAAATGAAGCAGCAATTCCAGCTTCATAGTACGTTTGTGCAGAACCAGCATCCCAACCTCTTAAAGCAGCTTCAGCTCTTAAAAAATATACTTCTGCAGCAGTCATAAATGTAATTGTATTTGATTCACCTACACTACCAATTAAAGAAAATCCTTCATGATCTGATTTTGCATTAATTTCGATTCCAGTACGTACTCCTTTATATTGACCTGGAAAGTCCTTTGAAGGAGCAAAAAATTTACCGATACGTGGGTCATTATATCCACCCATAATAGATTCCATATCTGCTGACATTAATATATCATGCCAACCTGCACTTATTGTTTTAATGGCATTTGGTGTTTGAGAAACATAAGCAAATGAATCAGCTGCATTTGTAATTACACCATATTTTTGAGTTAAAGCTTTTTGAGCTTCCGCTTTTGCAAGAGTTGGATTTACTTTTGACAAACGAGTAGCTAAACGCAAACGTAATGAATTTGCAAATCTGGTCCACTTTTCAAAACTACCTGCATAAGTTGATAAATCTACTTTAGATAAATTTTTAACGTTTGCATCTGCTTGTTTAGATAATTCAGTAACGGCAAAATCTAATTCGGAGAACATCTTAGTATAAACTTCTTCTTGGGAGTCATAACCAATAGTGGAATCTGTAGTACCAAATTTAGAATAAACAATTGGTCCGTAGATGTCAGTTACTCTATGCATAGCCTCAACTTTCAAAACTAAAGACATTGCATAAACATCATCATATTTACCTTTAGTTAAAGTTTCCACTTTAGAAAAGTTCGCCATTTCAGATGTATAGGCAGATGCCCAAGCAAATCCATTCCAACCGTCAATTAAATTGTAGGTAGTATTATTAGACCCTCCAGCAAAAGCTGTACCTGTGGCCATATATCCTGACCATATATCTCCTTGTAAGTTTTGTTGTACTTGGTACCACCATTCTGGCATTTGTACCAAAATATTAACAAACATCACTTTTAAAGGACCTCTCACATTTCCAAAATCTTGAGCAGTTTCTTTATCATTTGCTCCCTGTGGATTTGTATTTATTTTTTCGAAATCTGATGTACAACTTACCGCTGCCATTAACGACAACCCCAAAGCTACATTTCTTATTGATTTTATTTTCATGATTTTTTTAATTAGAAAGTTACATTTAAATTAAGACCTACACTTCTTGTAGATGGCATACCATAGATGTCAACACCTTGTAACCCTTGACCTGTACTTAAAGCTACGTTAGGATCGAAAGGTGCTTTTTTAGAAATAAAAGCAAGATTTCTAGCTATAACAGACAATGATGCCGATTGTAAAAATGGGATTTTTTTAACATTGAAAGTATATCCTAAAGAAACTTCTCTTAAACTTACATTTGTAGCATCATAAACATACTCGCCAGTAGCACCCGCATAACCTCCAACAGTTGTGTAATAATCTTTGGTATTATAAGTAGTTACTTTTGTTGTTCCATTTGGTGTTCCATCTGGTTTAACAGCATCAATTGTAACAGTTCCTGTTGCACCACCTGCATCTCCAACAGCTTTTGAAACACCATAAGCATCATTCATCGATTCTGTTAAACTCATTACTTGACCACCTACTCTTGCGTCAATTAAAACATTTGCAAAGAAAGAACCAAATTTGAATGCGTTAGCAAAACCAAGCATAAAATCAGGATTGGCATTTCCAACTTCTTCGTAATCTTTATTTATTACTAATTTACCTGATGCATCCAAAAGTAATTGACCCGAAGCATTTCTTTGCAATTTTTTACCTTCAATCACACCAAAAGGTCTTCCTTCAATTAAAGCATATCGATAGTTCATATTTTGACCATCAGTAAGATTAATTCTTCCACCCAAATCTGCTGGAATTTCTTTTACAGTGTTTTCATTTTTTGAAAAGTTTATTGTAGAATCCCATGAAAATTTATCAGTTTTTACAATTTTTCCAGTCAAAACTAATTCAATACCTTTATTTTCAATAGATCCTGCATTGAAACCGTAATTTAACCACCCATTAGGATTTGTCAAAGGAGCTGGAACCTGAACATATTGATTTGTAGTTTGTGATTTGTAATAAGAAATTTCAAATCCTAATCTGTTATTAAACATTCTCCATTCAGTTCCCAATTCAATTTCTGATTTCATCTCTGGTTTCAAAGAAGTTCCTGGTCTAGGACCAACAGTTGGTGCTTGAATTTGACCGCCTACAATTGTAGAAACAGGCGAAGTTACAAAAGCAGGTAAATCATTACCCACTTGAGCATAAGTAGCACGAACTTTTCCGAAGTTAATCCAATCTGGCATAGTAGCCATTTCGCTAATTAGAGCAGTTACTCCTACAGAAGGATAAAAGAAAGACGGATTATCTGTGTTTACCAAAGTAGAAGACCAGTCATTACGAGCAGATAAATCTAAAAACAAATAATTTTTATAACCAAAGTTAGCCGTAGCAAAAACGGATTGTTTTTCTACAGTAGCACCAGTTGATTGACTATTTGTTAAATTATCAGAAAAGTTAGCTAAAGTAAACCAGTTGGTATAAATTAAACCAGCACCTTTTCCTGAATCTAAATAAGTGTTTTGGTTTATAAGGTTTTTAGTAACCATAGTACCAATGATACTATTAAAAGTAATATTTTCGTTTATTTTTGTATTAATTGTAGCCATTAAATCTGCATAATTTTGAGTACTCAAAGATTGCGAATTAATGTATCTACCAGTCGAGCCTGCAAGAGCTGGAGTAGTACCCGCAAAAATTTTCTTGTCAAAATCAGAAGTAATTCTGTTGTAATTATATCTAGAAGATACATTCAACCAAGAATTAATTTTGTAATCTAAAGCTAACGAACCATTGAAGAAAGTGTTTTCGTCAACAGATTTCGCTTTATTAATCAACCAATTAGGATTTTGAATTATCTCGTTAATTACAGGATAATTTTGATCGTATTTTTGAGTACTTTCATTAAATATTTGATATTCATTTTTGTAAGTGTCAAAATTATTCCCTCTAGGCATCAAATACAAACCTGTTATTGGATTAAAATACAAACCATTTACTGGTCTATTGGCAATATTTTGAGATGTATATTTAGCATCGGCAGTTACAGTCAATTTTTCATTTAATAATTTAACTGATTGACGAATACCAAAGTTGTTTCTGTTCAATTTATTGTCAGAAATTATTCCTGATGCAATCGTGTTTCCTATAGATAAATTTGTACTAGAAATAGCAGTACCAGCTGACATAGATACTCCAGTAATTTGAGTTGTACCTGTATTAAAGAAATCTTTAACGTGATCATTAGAAGCTCCTGCGACACCCCAGGTTACATCTGAACCAGAGTTTGCGGTGTAAGAATTTTGGAATTTGGGCAAATAAGCAGCTGACTCAAATGTAGATACTGAAGAAGCTTTTACTTGAACCTTTCCTTCTTTCGATTTTTTTGAAGTTAACATCACAACTCCATTTGCTCCTTGAGTACCATATAATGCACAAGCTGCAGCACCTTTAAGAACGGTCATGCCTTCATAGTCATCTGGATTTACCAAACCTATAATGTCACCACCGTCACGGTTACCACCAGCTACTGAACCAAAAGATTCGTTTGGCTGCGATGAAGACCCATTAAACAATGGAATACCATCTATTACATAAAGTGGCTGGCTGTTTGATACAGATGAGTTACCACGAATAACCACTTTTGTAGATCCACCAACACCACCAGAGCTTCTTGTAACGGCAACACCAGCAATTTTACCCGCAATAGCATTAATAACGTTAGCATCTTTTACTCTAGTAAGATCTTCTCCTTTCAATTCTTGTGCAGCATAAGTCAAAGATTTTCTAGTTTTCTTGATACCCAGAGAGGTAACCACCACTTCGGTGAGTGCAGTCGAGGCACCTTCTTTCAATTGTACTTTGATAGTGCTTTCGTCACCAACAACTACATTTTGAGTTTCTAATCCAACGTAAGAGATAACCAAGGTTTTTCCTTTTTCGACTTGAATGGTAAAATTCCCATCGATATCGGTGGCACTTCCTTTGGATTCACCTTGTACATTAACATTGGCCATTGGTAATGGTAAGCCATTTGCATCACTTACATTACCTTTGACGGTTTTTACTTGAGCAAGAGTTACTTGCGTTGTAAAAATAATCATAAAGATTAAAATAATTTTTTTCATTTTCATTATTAATTTTAATTGTTAGTTATGGTGTAAATTTATTTGTTAATGTTTTCAAAAAAAAATAAATTCTCTCAACTGTACAAAAATTTAAACCAACGACATAATTTAATCAATAATGTGTATTTAGAAAACGTTTTCATATTGTTATTTTAAACCGTTTTTGTTTATTTTTACCTTTTTATTTGCAAAATGCTGTTTTTTATTGTCAAATTGATTAAAGTTGCAGGAGTTTTAATTTTAGGTTTCACAAGTCAAATATCTTAAGTTTTAGTAACTATTTAACATATAATTATA
>DMHA01000037.1 GCA_003449615.1 Flavobacterium sp. | reverse complement strand
TCGCACAATAAATTGGCAGCAATCGGCTCATAAAGCTTGATATAATCCAATGAAATGTCACAAAAAGTACATTTTCCCCAGTAACAACCGTGAGCCATTGTGAGTTTATTCCATCGTCCATCGCTCCACATTCTGTGCATTGGATTCACGATTTCAATGACCGAAATATATTTGTCTAATAGCAAATCTGAATAATCAGGTGTGCCAACTTGAGATTGTTTGTAATCGGGTTTTAATGAATTGTTTTTGTAAACTACTTTTCCGTTTTCGAGAATAAAAGTTCTTTTGTAGGTCCTGCTCTCCACTCCTTCGGAGGGGTCGGGGGAGGATAATAATTCTACCGGCAATTCCCCATCGTCCAAAGTAATATAATCAAAAAACTCAAAAACGCGAGCATCCGAAAGTGAACGCAATTCGGTATTTGGAAAACCTCCACCCATAGCAATTTTGATGTTTGGATAGTGTTTTTTCACAAATTGAGCCGAACGAAAAGCAGCATATAAATTCCCTGGAAAAGGCACTGAAATCAAGAACAATTCAGGTTGAATGGTTTCGATTTTTTCCTTCAAAAGTGCAATTAAAATGGCATCAATATAAGTGGGTTCTTGATTCAAAGCAGCGTATAATTCGTCGAAAGAATTGGCACTTCGCCCCAAACGTTCGGCATAACGACTGAATCCAAAATGCGCATCAACACATTCTACAATAAAATCTGAAATATCTTCGAGGTACAAAGTCGCCAAATGCTTGGCTTTGTCCTGAGTTCCCATTGTTCCAAAAGCCCAATCTAATTCTTCCAATTGGGCAAAACGAGAAGCCTCTGGCAAATAATCTTCCTGACAAATTTGGAGTGCCAATGTTGGATTTTTCCCTTGGAGAAATGCAATAACACTATCTATGGTTTTGATATATTCGTCTTGTAGAGCGAGGATTCGTTGGGAGTTAGGAGTTAAGAGCTGGGAGTTGTGGGATTGAAACAAATCCTGTAATCCTTTGCGTGAAAACAATTTCAAAATAACTTCAATACCTAAATCGGCTTGGGTTGAAGGAATGTTTTTGGTATTCAAAAACCCTTTGATATAAGCCGTTGCTGGATACGGTGTATTCAGTTGGGTAAAGGGTGGCGTGATGAGGAATACTTGGGTTTTCAAAGGGGATTGGTTTTTGCAAAATTTATACAAAGTTTACTTTATAGCGTTATAAAAAAGAATCTATTGATTTGGACTTTTTAACTGCTTAAAAATGAAGTAAGAATAAACAATCGGTACAATAGTAATTATTACAGTAATACCTATAAAAATGTAGAAATTAATATTTTCTGGGATAACCAAACTAAAAATTACAATTAGTAATCCGCCAACAATCCATAATTTACCGGCTAAAATATGAGTCAATTTCCAAACCTCTTCACTCTCTAATGTCCAAGGCGTTTTTATTCCAAGAAAATAATTTTGCTTGATTACTTTAAAGTAATTTCCCAAAGCCATAAACAACAATCCTACCAAAACTAAAACTATACTCGGGCTTGAAAGCGTTTGACTTTGAGCTGAATGTAAAATAAAAAGCGCCAAAACCGACATAAATACTACTAAAACAAATTTTATTTGGTAGTACTTTCCTCCCATCAATTCGATTCGTTTTTTGGGATCAATTTTTGGAATGAAAAGCATCAAAACATAAGTCAGTACAGGCAATAAAAAGAGTACACCTATTAAAGAATATTTAGTTCCCCAATCGTCAATTTCACCTTTATAATTCCAGTGAATTGGGACTTTTTCGGGTAGGCTATTCCACAAATAAGCCAAATAAATAAAAGGCAACAATGCAAATCCAATAATTGGAAGTTCTTTTTTTAAAGTTTCGTTCATATTTTTTATTTTTTTAAAGTTAAAATCCATTGCAAAACGTCTTCCATTATTGTAGTATTTAAAGAGTAAATAACAAACTGCCCTTTTTTTTCGGAAGAAATTAAATTGGCTTGTTTCAAAATATCCAAATGATGGGAAATGCTGGGTTTTGAAATAGTAAAATAATCCGCAATTTCACCTGCAGACAAATCCTTAACTTTCAGAATGTCCAAAATTTCTCTTCTGGTTTCGTCGTTCAATGCTTTGAAAATGGAATTCATATAACATTTATATATTTAGACAAATATCTAAATATTTTTTGAATACACAAAAATTTTTAAAAATTTTATTTACAGAATGAATTCAACAACTTAATTTCTGTCTTAATTGTTGTATCGAACTCAAAAGAATATCCTTTTTGCTCTTCTTTTTGTCCATAAAGAGAGGAATAAAATGACGAATATTCGTTTGCAAAAACTTTTTGGGAATTTGCAACGGCTTCAAAATCGATAGGAATATTAGGATTACAGTTCCATATTTGATAACACTTTTTATTTTTGGTGTTGGTTATAGTGTCTTCAATAATCCAATTGGTTTGTTTTTTTGAAATAATGACTTTTCGTGTATGTTTACATTTTTTGTCAATAAACGAAAAGACATTTACAGCACCATTAAAAATAAATTCATCTTCGTTTTCGTTTACAGTAACTAAGGCATTTTTGGGCCAATAATACCAAATAAAACGTCCCCCTTTTAGCATTTGATTGTGATTTTCAATCATTACAGTATTGTGAGATTTTGTGCCAAAAAAGTAATTTGAATTTTCTTCATCGGTATTGTATTTATAGGAACCGCTGTCTCTTATCACGTTTTCTCCATTATGCCAAATATCAATATGCAAATTATCAGATTGTGCGGGTCGGTCTTTATAATTGCTGCATTTAACAAAAGTGAAACTGCTATTGGTTCTAAACAAATAATAACCTGAATTTGTAAAGGAAGTAATTCCAAATTTTAATTCTAAGGATTTAAAATTATAAATTGGTTTTGAAAAACTAAAAAAATCTTCGGCCGTTTCAAACAAAGGTTTTGCTGTTAGTATTTGATGGAGTGTATTGAGTTGGGACCTGTAATCTCTGAATTCTGCATCAGATAGAGGAAAGAATAATGCCCCATCATTATGACCATAATTGGGTAGATTTCCGTTTTTTGGTTGGATAAATTGGTATAAAAAACCAAGTGTTTTATAGGCTTTTTTATACACATTTTCAGAGAAAGGTTTGTTTGCTTTTTGGGTAATTGAAAGTCCAAACGACAAAAGCTGAATCAAAACCCGATGATAATTCATACTATGCTGAATAAAAGCACCGTCTGGATAAATTTGATAATTGATTTCTTGTTCAAAATATTTTCGTCCCTTTTTACTCCATTTTTTCGACTCTTCAAAAAATGGGAATAGAATTTCTGTCAGAGATAAGGCCAAAGTTTCGGTAATGGCATGGTTGTTTCTTACGGCAATTCTCGAAAAATCAATATGATGATAGACGTGGTGCATTTGCCAATACAAAACATTCATCATTTTTTGCCATAATGCTTCGGTCAAAAAATCTGAATTTTTATAGAAATAAATTGCATACAACCAATTGAAAGTGCGAAGTGAAATTTCTTGACTGCATTTCCAGTTGGGACCTTGATTTATTGGGTTGGCATCAATCCAGGAGTTAATTTCTTGAAATACAAATTCAGAACTATCTTTTTCAAAATGATAATCATATCTAATAAGAGTGAGCAGGAACGAAAATCTCGACTTTTCCCAGACATATTTGATGTCGCCATTTTCTTGATTAAAATCATTAATATTGCTCCAATGATTGGAAATGTCATATTTGTAATGGGTATCGGGATTGGTTATCCAATCATAATCTTTACCTAAATCAATCCATTGATTGCTAAAAAATTGTGTGTGATGTTGTAAAATTTTGTTTGCTTTTTCTGCTAACTGTGGATTTGGAATTTTAGACCCTAAAATTGTTTCTCTGCTTTCAAAAATAAAGGTAAGTTTGCTTTTTTTCCAATTTTCCAAAGAAATAAAGTTCCTTAATTCGGGATTTGTTGGATGTCGTTTTTTTAATAGTCCACTCTTTTTGTCTAATTCATGAAAAATGCGATACGTAGTATATCGCAACCCCATATTTTTGAGCAATTGCAACCCTAATTTTATGTTCATTATTCAAGTAATAATAACTGTTCTACAATTCTGACAGCCGTTTTTCCGTCCCATTTTTCGGGAATACTTCCTTTTTTCCAATTCCCTTGATTCAATTTTTGCAAATATGGCGCAATATTTTTTGGATTTGTACCCACCAATTCGTTTGTGCCTATTGTTATGGTTTCGGGTCTTTCGGTATTGTCTCGCAAAGTCAAACACGGAATTCCCATGACGGTAGTTTCTTCGGTAATTCCTCCTGAATCTGTAATTACCGCTTTGGCATTTTTAACTATGTAATTAAATTCTAGATAACCCAATGGTTCAACATATTTCAAGTTGTCAAATTGAATTCCTAGATTTTCTAATTTTTTTGAAGTTCTTGGATGAACAGGAAAAATTATAGGTAAGTTGTTGCTGTTCAAAACAATTTCTTCGATAAGTGCTTTTAGTTTTCCTTCTTCATCAACATTGGCAGGTCGGTGCAAGGTCATTACAAAATAGTTGCCATTACTTAATTTTAATTCATCAAAAAAAGTTGGTTTTTTCAAATTAGGCAATTGTTTGAGCAAAGTGTCAATCATAGTGTTGCCTACAAAGAAAATTTTTTGCTCATCAATTCCCTGTTTTTTTAAATTTGTGTTGGCTATTGCTGATGTTGTAAAAAAATAATCGGTAATCGAATCGGTCACCATTCTGTTAATTTCCTCTGGCATGGTCAAATCATAAGAACGAATTCCTGCCTCAACGTGGGCTACTTTTACCCCCATTTTTTTGGCAACAATACTGCACGCCATAGTCGATGTAACATCGCCCACTACAATGCAAATATCTGTACTCTCGCTAGTCAATAAATTTTCATAACCCATCATGATAGCTCCTGTTTGTTCAGATTGAGTGCCACCTCCTGCACCAAGATTTACATTGGGTTCCGGAATATTGAGTTGTTCAAAAAAAGAGCCACTCATGTTTTGATCAAAATGTTGTCCAGTATGAATTAATCTAAAAGTTATGGACACGCCACTTTTTTGTTTTTCTTGAATGGCGTGAATAATCGGGGCAATTTTCATAAAATTGGGTCTTGCTCCTGCTATAATGTCTATTTTCATTGGTTTAATTTATTACTATATATTTTAGATACTGTTTTTACCTAATATTTGTTATTCAAAAGATTGCATCATTACCAATTTGTTATAAGTTCCGTTAAGCGCAATGAGTTCGTCGTGAGTACCTTGTTCGACAATTTCGCCTTTTTGCATTACCACAATTTTATCTGCTTTTTGAATGGTCGAAAGTCGGTGTGCAATCACAATAGAAGTTCGGTTTTGCATCATATTTTCTAAGGCAACCTGCACAAATTTTTCACTTTCGGTATCCAATGCCGAAGTGGCTTCGTCCAAAATCATTATTGGTGGATTTTTTAAAACCGCACGTGCTATAGACAATCGTTGTTTTTGTCCGCCCGAAAGTTTGTTTCCGCTGTCGCCAATATTAGTATAAATTCCCATTGGCAAATTTTTGACAAATTCATAAGCATTGGCAATTTTCAGGGCTTCGATAATTTCGTCATCGGTTGCGTCCAATTTTCCAAGCGAAATATTGGCTTTTATGGTATCATTAAACAAAATACTATCTTGTGTAACCAATCCCATCAAACCACGGAGTGATTGGAGATTCATATCCTTGATGTCTATTCCGTCAATAGCAATCGTTCCTTCATTCACATCATAAAAACGAGTCAACAAATTGGCAATCGTGCTTTTTCCACTTCCAGATTGACCTACGAGTGCAATGGTTTGTCCTTTATTTACTTCAAGTGAAAAATCTTTTAATACAGTTTCTTCCTCGTATTTGAAATTGATGTTTTTGATGGATATTTTAGAATCGAAAGTATTTTTTTCGACCGCATTTTCTTTGGATGTGATTTCATTTTCAACCTCTAAAACTTCAAAAACACGTTGGGCAGCTGCTAATCCACTTTTAACTTGGTAGGATGCTTTCGAAATGGCTTTTGCAGGGGTCAAAATATTATAGGCGAGTCCCATATAGGCGAGAAACTTTGCACCATCGAGTAAGGCTTTTCCATTTGGCAGTTTTTCTACCAAAACCATATTTCCACCATACCAAAGCAAAACGGCAATTACAATTATACCCATAAATTCACTCATTGGCGAAGCTAGGTTATTTTTTCTGCCTATACTATTGGAAAGTTTAAGAATCCTATTGATTGAATCATTAAATTTTTGTTTGAAATTATTTTCAGCATTGTAGCTTTTAACCACTTTTAAACCTGATAAGCTTTCCTCTACGATAGAAATCAAATAACCATTTTCTAATTGTACTTTTTGAGATTTCGATTTTAATGATTTTCCAATTTTTGAAATAACAAATCCAGAAATTGGAATAAAAATAAAGACAAATAAGGTGAGTTTAAAGCTTATGGCAAACATGGCAATAATAGAAAAAAGAATGGTCATTGGTTCTTTGACAATCAATTCAAGAATTGAAAAAAAGGAGTTTTGAACCTCGTTAACATCGCCAAGCATTCGTGCCATAATATCTCCTTTTCTTTTTTCAGAATAATAAGAAACAGGTAATTCAATTATTTTGGTAAACATAGTTTTTCTTATATCTTTCAGAACTCCATTTTTTAGATGCATCAAATGAATTGAGGCTAAATAATTGAATAAATTTTTAAATAGAAAGGTTGAAATAACAAGGGCTACAACTAAGATTAAGGCAAATTGAGGTCCACTTTTTTCGGTTAATTGAGTGATGTAATAGTACAAATAATCGTTTCCATAATCTAAAATATTGAAAATCCCTTTATATACTGGTTCTACCTTTACTCTTTCAGCATTATTAAAAAG
>DMHA01000358.1:5235-5686 GCA_003449615.1 Flavobacterium sp. | reverse complement strand
GGCGTTGATGGGCATTTTCAAATGTTGAACAATCACGCACCCATAGTTTCAATACTTCAAAAAGGATTGGTAAAAATTACAGCTCCAAGTTTTAATTTCAGTAGCGAGTCAGAAGATTTATTTTCGAAAGTAAACGATCAAAACTACACCATTGCTATCAATTCTGGAACAATCGAAATGAAAGACAATAAAGTGATTGTTTTAGCCGATTAATACAATTTCAATATAAGATTCTGAAACAAGTTCAGAATAAAAAGCCAAGCAGCAATGTTTGGTTTTTTTGTGCCTATTTGGAAGGATTTTATACCAATAATATTTATAAAATAGTCTAAAAGTTTATGGTATAATGCCGATTACTTGTCCCGAAAATTCGGGATAGTATGAAAATAGTCCAATTTTATTGGACTATATTGAATACATAATCGGTATTAGAAGAGAATTAGTCATCACT
>DMHA01000358.1:4958-5136 GCA_003449615.1 Flavobacterium sp. | reverse complement strand
TTTGGGATTGTAATCGAATAAAAACCGTATAATTTGGGATTTAACTCTAAAATTATACAGTTTTTGAATACATTAATTCCTAACCTACAATAGTTCTTTCCGCTCTAACAAAAAAAAGGCTCCCCTTTCAGGAAGCCTTTTTCATTATAAATAAGCAGGTATTACAATTTATTTCCTT
>DMHA01000358.1:0-4807 GCA_003449615.1 Flavobacterium sp. | reverse complement strand
GTGAGATAGATTTTTTATTGAGTAATTAATGTTTTTAGTTTTTTGATTAAGAAATCGGCTGAAATAAATTCAAAAAAATTGTTGCTATTTATAATATCAAATGTATAATTTGAATAAATATTGCTAAAACTTTTGGTTAAGACGGTTTTTTTGTTTGGATTCCATTTTATTTCGAAAGCGTGTAACATCCCATCTTTTTCGATAACCAAATCAATTTCTTTTTGATCTGTTGTTCGCCAAAAATACAGATTTGCATATACTTGCTGGTATTCATTTTGCTTGCGAAATTCGTTTATTACAAAATTTTCAAAAATGGCACCACTATCATTTCTAATTTCAATGGGTCTAAAATCATTGATAAGTGAATTTCTAATTCCTAAATCATTAAAATAGATTTTTTTAGACTTCTTCAACTCTTTTCTTTGATTTGTATTGTAGGCATTTAGTTTGTAAATAACAAAAGCTTGTTCGAGCATATTCACATAGCTTTCAATGGTTTGGTTATCAATTTTAAGAGTTTTTGAGAGTTCGTTATAATTCACTTCGCTCCCTATTTGCCAAGCTAGAAGTTTGAGCAGTTCTAATATTTTTTCGGGCTTTTTAACTCCTTTAAACAGGAAAATGTCTTTATACAAGTAACTTTCTGATAAAAATTTGAGCAATCGTTCTTCATTTCCTTGGCTTGTTACAATCTCTGGATAATAACCATACCGAAGCCGTTGTGGCAATTGTCTTATTTCTAAAAGCAAATTAGTGTGGTTTACCATTTCTTGAAACGATAATGGATATAAATTGAATTCAAATTTTCTTCCTGTCAAGGGTTCGTTTAGCGAATTTCGAAGTTCAAAAGAACTTGAGCCGCTTGCAATTACTTGAATTTCTTTGTGATAATCTGCAAAAAGTTTTAAGATACTTCCTATTGCATTAATTTTTTGAGCTTCGTCAATAACAATAACTTTATGATTACCCGCTATTTGTTTTAAACGTTCACTATTGGCGTTTTGTAGCAGCAAATGGACATCGGCATTTTCGCCATCGAGCCATAAAGTTTCTATTTCTTTAGAGAAAGAGAGCATTTTTATCAACGTACTTTTACCAATTTGTCTTGCTCCTAAAAGTAAAATTACCTTACCTTTGAAACAGTCATTTTGAATTTCTTTAGTAATTTGCCTTGTAATTTGGGTCATAATAGTGGATAATATTAGATTGTAATCGCAAAAATACCGTATTTTTTTAGATTTAACTCTAAAACTATACAGTTTTTGTGAATAAATAATGTGAAAAATTACTAACAAGTCGTAAGCACAAAATGTTATCGTGAATGCTGAACAAATGTTTCCTAACTTTGGGCAGTAGGGTAATTGCAAAATGGCTCAAAATGAACAACTTACTAAAAACCAAATATCTTGTGGGACAAAGAAATATCAGTTCTAGCGAGCGTTACAAACATGATAATTTTGGATATTTACCCGAAATAATAAATAGATTTCATCCGTTACAATAAAATTATGGAACAAAATTTGTATTTTTGGTTCTTAAAACAGAAAGAAAATGAGAACTATTGAGTTAAAGAGAGAATTGCATAGTTTTATCGATGAAGAAGATGATAAATCTGTTAAAATGTTCTATCAAATGGTAAAATCATATATTGTTCAAAAGCGCAAGGATAAAATGATTGCCGAAGGAGAGGAAGATATTAAAAGCGGTCGCTTGCATAGTCTCAAAGAAGCTAAAGAAATTATGGATAAATGGGAAACATTATAATAGTTGAATTAACCTCAAGGGCATTAAAAAATTAAATTACCGTCATAAAAGGCGGTTTTTTTATGTTTAAAAATCAAGTTCCAAAACAACAACCGCTACCGAATCCTTTCCCACTGGTGTACGAAATTTTTTGTGTACCACCCGATCCTGAAAGTCTTACTTGCAAAATGCAACTTTATTAAAAGTCGGAAACGCACATTATCCTAAAAACAAAAGTATCTGAAATAAAGAAGTCTTCGTAGAGCTCGTAATATTAGATTGTAATCGCAAAAACACCGTATTTTTTTTGGATTTAACTCTAAAATTATACTGTATTTTGTAAATTAAACTGCTACCGACACCTTTTATTTTACTTCAAATGATCTTTCCAAAAGAACCAACAATTAAAATAGGGATAAAATTTTTATAGAAAAAACGCCCTTAAATACCTACATTTGCGATATTCAATACAATACAATGACAGCCGAACAACTCAAACAATTAGAAACTCGTCTTTGGAAGACCGCAGACGATTTACGTGCCAATAGTAAACTTACCGCGTCAGAATACAGCTTTCCAGTATTAGGGTTAATATTTCTAAG
This sequence comes from Flavobacterium sp., assembly GCA_003449615.1. GTDB lineage: Bacteria > Bacteroidota > Bacteroidia > Flavobacteriales > Flavobacteriaceae > Flavobacterium. Next base: position 2,462 of record DMHA01000358.1, on the reverse strand, counting down.
ACAAGCCTACAATAGATTTATACTAGCCAAAAAACAAATTGAAAAATCGCTTCCCGTTCATCCTACCCGTGGCGTTCGACCCATTGAAAAGAATGACTTTCTTACTGCCAAAGCCATTTTCCTAAACGAAACAGCGCAATGGACTACCATAGCCAATCTTCCTGATAGTGCCGACTTGGGCGAATACATCAACGAAGCAATGCGCAACATTGAGAGCGAATATGAGAACTTGTTGGGTGTTTTGCCTAAAGAATACAACCTTTTCGACAAAGACCTCTTACAACGCCTTATTCGTGTTTTTAATGACGAATCGCTAAACGATGTTTCTGGTGATGTTTTCGGAAGAATTTATGAGTTCTTCCTGAACAAGTTTGCAATGATTGGAGCGCAAGAAGGTGGTGAATTTTTTACGCCGCCCTCTTTGGTAAATACGATTGTAAAAATTATCCAACCCAATCACGGAATCGTTGCCGATATTGCTGTAGGCTCGGCTGGTATGTTTGTGCAAACGGCTCACTTTATTGAAGAGGAAGAAGGCGTTGACCCATCCAACAAAGTGACATTCTACGGACAAGAAAAAGCCGATACCAATACTCGTTTAGCCAAAATGAATATGGCAATTCACGGATTGGAAGGAAGCATCTTGCAAGGGAACACGTTTTATGAAGACAAACACGACTTGGTAGGAAAATGCGATTTCATTATGGCAAATCCGCCCTTCAATGTGGATGGCGTGGATAAGAGTAAAGACAGCGTTAAGAAAGACCCTCGTTTGCCTTTTGGCTTACCCAAAAACGACAACGGAAACTACCTTTGGATTCAATATTTTTATTCCTTGCTGAACGAAAAAGGAAGAGCAGGATTTGTTATGGCTTCTTCGGCTTCGGATGCGGGACATTCGGAGAAAGACATTCGCCAAAAATTAGTAGAAACAGGTGCGGTGGATGTAATGGTTTCTATTGGAACTAAATTTTTCTATACCCGTTCTTTGCCTTGTACGCTTTGGTTCTTTGATAGGGAAAAGGAAAATGACGCTCACAGAGCCAACCAAACTTTGATGCTTGATTTGCGTGATGTGTATCGCAAAGTATCTTCTAATTTGCACGATTTTACGCCCGAACAATTGGCAAATATCCAAGCCGTGGTGGGATTGTACAGAGGAAATCGGGAAGTTTTTGACAAAACCGTGTCGCATTACTTCTCAACGATTAACGACAATTTAAGCCAAATCACAGCACAAGCGAATAGTTTGGCTGATAAATACAACAAAGGACTTCAAACTACCTTTGAGAAACTTTTGCCAAAAGCGACTTTAGCCCAATGGAATGAAACCTTTGATGCGGATGATATTGAAAGTATGTTGCAAATTGCCTCTGCTTTTTCAAAAACAAAACTGATTTATAATAACACCGCAGTTTTACAGACTTTAACAAAGGATAATACCGACCAATTAAAGAAAGGAAAACGTGCCTATAACAACTTTTTGAAAGCCATAAACTCTTTTGTAAAAGAAGCAGGAAAAGAAAGCGATTTGCGCAAACAAAAAGAATGGAAAGAGCAAGTGTTAGACCAACTGAAACAAATGGAGTTGGATTTTATTGACTTTAGCCACACCATAGACCAAGTGTTGTATTTCAACAAAGAAGCCCATTGGTTAGTTAGCCGTTTCCCGAAAAGCGAATATGCCGACATTGCAGGTTTGTGTAAAGTAGTAACCCAGGAAGAAATTGCCACCAACGATTACAGCCTAACCGCAGGACGCTATGTAGGTGTTGCACCACAAATAGACGAAGATTTTGATTACGAAGAGCGAATGGCAGAAATAAAAATAGAACTGCAAAGTTTGAACGAAGAAGCAATTACTCTTGCAGAACAAATTCAGATGAACTTAACCGAATTAGGGCTATGAAAAACGAATTAAATATTTATTCTGATTTATTAGTAGGTATTAAAAACCGTGTTCGACAAGGGCAAATAAAAGCTTATGTTGCGGTAAATGCCGAACTTTTAGCAACCTATTGGGATATTGGAAAAATGATACACGAACGCCAACAACAAGAAGGTTGGGGAAAAGGTGTGATTCCTCGTTTGGCGATTGACTTAAAAAACGAATTGAGCGAGGTAAAAGGATTTTCGGAACGAAATATATTACGGATGCTCACTTTTTATAAAGAGTATCAATCACTTACAATTTGGCAACTGCCCGTTGCCAAATTAGAAACAGATGCAAATTTAATTTCGCCACTGCCCGTGTCGGAATTAGAAACCGACGAAAACTCAATTTCGCCAATGGTGATGGCGAAATTACAAGATTATGATATACAAATATTTAGCAAAGTGAGTTGGTCGCATCATATTATTTTGATGCAAAAAATAAAGGACTTGCCCGAAAACCTTAAAGGAAGTCTGCCAAGCGTGGAAGAAATTGAAAATAAACTTAATGAATTGGGATTATGAGTTGG
>DMHA01000084.1 GCA_003449615.1 Flavobacterium sp. | reverse complement strand
AAAAGTTTAAATCACTTCAATGTAAATATAAGTTTTAGCTAATTTTTTAAAAATAGTACTTTCGCATTTTCTGATGAATTCACTTCAGCTTTTTTATTTGAAAAATCAATATAGGCTGAAAAAGGCAGATTATTGGTTGTATTTACCTCAAGGTCTATATTTTTAAAATACATGCCATCCCCAATGTAAATACTTTGAATTATATTCTTTTCACTATAGGTTATCACGGCAAAGCTTCCTTTAAAATTTAGTCCCAATTCTTTATTTATAAAATCAGAATCATGAGCTTGATTGATAATGTATTGGGTAATTAATTCGTTATTTACCTTACTTATTACTTTAAAACCTTGAAACACGCTATTGTTTTCAATTTTATTAACCGATTGAATACCACTTTTTGATTTACTGTCAAAAGTAGGTTCATAAATCACTGCAAAAGGATTGCTCCAAGCTTCTCCTTTTTGTCGAATAACCACCGTAGGTGTGGGTAATTTATCATAAGGTTTTGGTGCTTCAAAAGTATTTGGCGCCATAACGGTAGTGTATTCTCTATTCTTGTTACCAGCGATATAGAGTTTCATATACCTTTTATTATCTGTTGGCTTATTAATTTCAAATGTTGCTTTAACATCCGATTCATAAACGTTAGAAGAGGCTACATTTTTAAAGTAATGCCATCCTGGATTTCTATATTGTCCGTTTTGCTTCCAAACTATATTTGCATTTGCCATATAGCGTTGATCATCGGGATTTAAAGTTAAATCTTCGTTTTCAAATTTGAGTTCATCACCAAAATTATGATACAGATAGTCGTGATATTCATTAGGAAGTATGGACTTAGAACGGAAAACATCGACATAATAGCCTGAAGTAGGGGAGGTGCGAATTAAGGCAAGAGTACGTTCCTGTTTTGCTTCGGCTTTATCGCCTTTATCATCTAAAAAGTTGGTTCTCGTAAAGGAATGGTTAGGAGATAGCGCCTTTTTTAATGGCATAGGTTCCATAGCAACCAACTCGGTTGAATTCATCCCAAGACCGACCCATCCGCCTTGTCCTTGACTAGCACCATTAACAATTACCGTATTATGAGCTGCAAATAAACGGGAGTAGTTTTCGTGTAATTCGGTTCTATAGGCACCATGTCCGTGATCGACACCAAGAACTCTTCCTAATCCGTATAATTCCATATCCATACCGCTTGCATGACCATGTACCATGTGACCACCACCGACAAAACACATCAATCCATTGTCAGATTTATTAGTGGAACTTAAATTTCGTTGCAAAAATATCCCAGCATGGGTAAAGGTATCTGTTCTTGGTAAAACTGTATTTTCTAAAGAGTATTCTTTAATTTCGTCCAGCCATAATAGTTCTGTTGGAGTATAATATATAGTAATTGAACCTGAACGCTCACCTACTTTTTCTCTTTTATAATCCCCCGATTTTAGTCCTTGAGTAAGGAGTGGACCAAATTTATCCGTAATCTTGGCAACATTATCTTGCTGTCCTAAAATATAGGCCATATCATAATATCTGTAAGGAGTACTAAAATTACGCATTCCATCGCCAAATCTAATTATTTGATTATTAGGATAGCGAATACTAGTCCATCTGTCTAAAGAAAATGGTATTTTATAATACTTTTCCCCTAATTTTAAACTAGGGTTATACTTGTTCAAAATAATCATTAAACGAGTTGAAAAATTGGCCACATCGTTTGAATATTGCGAGGTTTCTGGAAAAACATCGCCATCATTTTTATACCTCTCAGCTATAGTAGTTAAAGCTTCTTGTTTGTCTGTACCTTTTGTCAAATAATAATCCAAATAGGTTTTTCTTAGGTCTAAATCATTTAAGGCTAATGTATTTTGTACCAGACTAAAAGCTTCTAATACAGACCAATTAGTGCCAACATTACCGTGTTCTGCCGCTAATCTTGCATAAGTCAAGAAAACTTGTTGCGCATTTTGAACTGAAAATTCTGTAAAACTCTTTTTTCCAATATCATAAGGCTTATTTTGACTCTCTATATAAGGTGCTACAAAATCATATATAATTGGGATTTGTGCCCCGATAACACGAGCTTCTCTTAAATGATCTGTATACACCCAACCGCCATTTGAAATTTCATCTGAGGGTTTGATTTGCATCAGTCCTTCAATGTAAGCATGCAAAATATCAAGTGCACATTGAGCGTAATTTTTATCTTCAGTCAAAAAATACATCACACCACAATCCACTCCAATTTGCAAATATTTGAATTGTAAATATCTTTCGGATTCATTTGATGCATTCGAGTCGATAAAAGTCATTAAGGGTGGGGTAACACCCGTTTTTTGCTTCGCCCAATCGAAAGGAATTTTCATCAAAAAATCATTAGGTGATTTTTGGTAAGAGGAAATATCTGTATCGAGTCTTTCTTTAAATTCCTTATAATACGATTTAGCCCAAGCTTGGGTTTCAATTTTATTAAGGATTTTTGCTCTGTCTTCTTGTTTTACCCAAATAAATGGACGTTGAGTATTTTGAGTGTAACCACTTGTGCTCAGCAAGAAACAAAACAGGAGCGTTTTTATTTTTAATAGAATGTCCTTTTTCATCATTATATATGTTTTATTATGAGTGTGTTTTTTGAAACAAAAGAGCACTTATTCTTTCCAATCGTCTGTTCTAAAAGGAGAAATTGGCAATCCTGAATTACTAAATAATGTTCCTTTCAGGCAATCTACAAATCCGTAACGAACGGCTACTGGTTTATCGACCTTATCGCTATAAACCGTTAGTGTTTGATCCTTGTTTATTTTTACTGTTGCAGGATAAAACACTTTATCCTCTCCAGCAATAACAAAATCTTTTAATTCCTTTTTGGTATCCAGCTTAGTGTTTTCGTTTTTGTTGCCAAAAAAATTAAATTCAATGATTGCCGTACTTTTTTTAATATTAATCGATTTATATTCGGGACTTCTATACGTTATGTCTTTATTATTATAATCGTTTGCTAATGCCCAATTTGCCAATCGTTTAGCGACTATATATTTTTCTGTTGGATGTATATCATTACATTTTCCAACATCGGTTGTAACAACTACACCTGTATTTGCTATTTCTTGAGCTGCAAAAATTTGTGATTCACGAACTAAATTGGCACCAAAAGAGGCTGTTTTGCTTTTATATTTAACATTGTAATCAAAAGGAGCGATTTGAACAAAATAAAATGGAAGTGCATTTTGCTGCCACTGATCGCGCCAAGAACTGATTAGGGTTTGCATATATTTTTTATAAAATCCTGCGTTTCCTCGGTTTGCTTCTCCTTGATACCATAAAAATCCTTTTATTGAAAAATTTTTAAAAGGATAAACCATAGCATTATACAATAACGTTGGTTTTGGTTTTTTTTCTTTTTCTTGGTCTTTATATAAACTAGTAGGTATTTTTATTTCAGGAAATTCTTGAATGTTTTTTTGTGGCAACCAACATTCTATAGATGTACCACCCCAAGAAGCTTCTATTATTCCGATAGGAATTTGTAATTTTTCAAACAATGTCTTTCCAAACAGATAACCTACGGCACTAAATTTTGTTACAGATTCTGGATTTGCCTCTTCCCATTTACCAATTACATCATTTTCTAAAGACAAACTAGTATTATGCTCTGAATTGAATAAGCGAATATTCGAATTCATAGAAGTCCTAATAAATTCTTCTGCATTATTAACTGGTTTTTTGTTTGTGTCTTTCATCGCCATTTCCATATTAGACTGTCCTGAACAAAACCATATTTCCCCAATTAAAACATTTTCTAAGGTTATACTGTTTGTTCCTTTGACAGTTATGGTATGCTTTTGAAAAGAAGCTGCAATTGTCGGAACTCTAGTTGCCCAATTTCCGCTTGCATCTGCTGTTGTATTGGATTTTTCTCCCCAAGAAGTTTCGATTTGAACCCCTGCATTTGGAGTGTCTGTTCCCCAAATTGCTACTGTATCGAGTTGCTGTAAAATCATATCATTGGAGAAAAATGCAGGCATTTTTGTTTGAGAAAAACAAACTGAACTTCCGATAAGGAAAAGTAAAATTATACTATTTTGTGTTTTTGTCATTTTTTGAATTATTTACAATTATTAATTTAGTTTAGGGATTGCCTATATTTTGAACTATTTCGTTTTATTTTTGAATTAAATACAATTGCATTTGAGTGCTATTTTTGTTTTCAACTAAGTTCAAAATAGGGAATGCAGGATATTTCAAACTTCTCAACAGTGTGAATGCTGCTAGATTGATTTGCTTATTAAATTATATCAACTAGTTGTTTACTGAGCTTAGTTTAAATTCTTGGGGTTCTGAATAATCTACTAAACGATTTTCATTATCCCAAATTCGCACTTTCCAATAATAGGTTTTGTCTTTTTCAAGAGACAACCCATTAAATTCTACCTTTTTTGACGCACTTGAACGCACTTGCTGACTATTCCATACATCGCCAACATTGTTGTTTAAACTTGTTTTGTTTGAAGCTACAATAATTTGATAGCCCGATTGAAGTTTCGATTCCTTGGCGTTTGTCCATTCAAACTCTAGTTTTGGGTTTAAACTAAACCCGTCAGAACTTGGTTGTTTTATAAACTCCACCTTTAAATCTGTTGGTGCAGATCGATATATATTGGAGTTCTTTTTAATCAGTTCATCACATTTATTTCGGAGTGCACTAGCTATTTTTTGGTGTTTTTTGCTAGCAATAAGGTTGTTTGTTTCTTTTGGGTCTTTTTGAAGGTTGTACAATTCTTCCCAAGCTTTATTATTAACGTATCTAAAATATTTCCATTTTTTAGTACGAACACCTTCACTAGGAGGTATTTCGTTAAATTCCCAAATATGTTCAATAAGAATGGTATCTCTTTCAATAGTTTTGTTTTCTTTTGTTACTATTGGTTTCAAACTTTTTCCTTGCCAAGAAACTGGCTTTGCTATTCCTGCATAATCAGCTATTGTGGCGGGTATATCAATATTTAATACCATATCATCAATGTCTTGATGTGCATTCGTTCTTGGGTCATAAATAATCATTGGCACTCTTATAGAATTGTCATACATCAACCATTTATCGGCAATTTGACGTTCTCCCAAGAAATACCCATTATCGCCCATGACTATAATTATGGTATTTTTGTCTAAGCCTTTTTCTGCTAATTTTTCACGAATTTTTTTGATTTCAGAATCTACTTCAGCAATCATTCGATAATAGCCTTTTACACTTTTTTGATATTTCTCTGGTGTGTCAAAACGCCAAGTCCAACGTAGCCTATTGAAACCTTCTTGAACGCCTTTTGGGAGTGACTGAAAATATTTATCTTCTGCTAATTCAGGTGCTGGTATGGTGGTATTCGCAAATAATTTATCGCTTTCAGGCTGCCAAAAATATTGATCTGGTGCTGGGTCGTGTGCGTGTGGTGCGCTAAAACTTAAAGACAAACAAAATGGTTTTTTATTGGAAACTGTACTAATAAAATCGAGTGCTTGTTGCCCTGTATAGCGGGTTAAATGCACTGTGTCTTTTCCAATTGTTTTGTAGAAAAACCCTCGTCGGTCTTTGTATTTTACATCTCTATCGTAGGATTCATAAACATCAAATTGCGATTCTAAATCACCGTATTCAACTCCAAATTTGCCATAAAAACCAGTGTAGTATCCGTTATTTTTCAACAATTTTGGATAAGAATTTGCCATATATTCTTCTCTAATATTCCCTGTTTGAAAGGTGTAATTATGAGATCTTTCGTGTAAACCTGTTAAAATACTCGCTCTACTAGCGGCGCAAATTGGCGTTGTAGCAATGGCTTTGCTAAAATAAGTACCAGAACTTGCTAACTTATCCATTTCTGGTGTTGGAACGTATTTATTTCCGGCATAGCCAAGGGCATCAAAACGCTGATCGTCAGTTAGGATAAATATAATATTAGGTCTTTCTTTATTGTTATTTTGTTGCGCCTTAACCAAATTTGAATTAAAGAAAAGACTTC
>DMHA01000315.1 GCA_003449615.1 Flavobacterium sp. | reverse complement strand
ACGATAAAAAGAAAAAATTAGAACTAATTGATAGATTTATCGAAGCCAGTCCAAAGATTTCTCCCATAAAAAATAGTCCCGAATCTAACTTTATTAGAGACTTTGATAAAACAGATAATTCCTATTTAATGACCGAAACATTGGCAAGAGTCTATTTGGAACAAAAAAAATATCAAAAAGCGATACAAGCTTATGAAATATTAATTTTGAAATATCCAGAAAAAAGTAGTTTCTTTGCAGACCGAATATCGGATATTAAGATTTTACAACAAAATAATAATTAAACAATGAGCACATTTTCGATTTTTTTAGTATTAATAACAATAGTTTGCTTTCTTCTAGTTGTAGTTATAATGGTTCAAAACCCTAAAGGTGGTGGACTTTCTTCCTCATTGGGTGGGTCAACACAAATTGGTGGTGTACAAAAAACTACCGACTTTTTAGATAAAAGTACTTGGACTTTAGGTGGCATATTAATTTTATTAATATTACTTTCTAGTTTAAGTTTTGACGGTTCATTGGGAACTCCAGACTCAAAAATTATTGACAAAACCGAAGAAGTAATGCCAAAAGCGGCAACCCCTGCGCCAATAACTCCAGCTCCAGCAAATGAGCCAGCAAAAAAATAAGTAGTACATACAAAATATACTAAATGCCAGCCTGTCAAAGCTGGCATTTTTTTTAAGAAAAAATGTCAGTTTTTGGCTTGTGGCATAATTTCTGAAAAAACAGTTTACATCAAATTAATAGTAACTAAATAATATATAATTATGGCTTTAAACATTAAACCGCTTTCAGACCGAGTTCTTATAGAACCCGTAGCTGCTGAAACCAAAACTGCTTCAGGAATTTTTATTCCAGATACAGCAAAAGAAAAACCACAAAAAGGAACTGTAGTTGCTGTTGGAAATGGAACAAAAGACCACGAAATGACCGTAAAAGTTGGCGATACTGTTCTTTACGGAAAATATGCAGGAACAGAATTAAAATTAGAAGGGAAAGATTATTTGATAATGCGTGAGGATGATATTCTTGCGATAATCTAATAATCCCCTCCCGACCTCCCCGAAGGGGAGGAGATTGGACTAAATAAAAATATTTACAAACAAATATCCATCGTGGCTCCCTCCCCTTCGGGGAGGGCTGGGGTGGGGAAAACAAAAATTAAAATGGCAAAAGATATAAAATTTGATATTGAAGCACGTGACGGATTGAAACGTGGAGTAGATGCGTTGGCAAACGCTGTAAAAGTTACACTTGGACCAAAAGGTCGTAACGTAATTATAGGAAAATCTTTTGGTGGCCCAACCGTTACCAAAGATGGTGTTACTGTTGCAAAAGAAATAGAATTGAAAGACCCATTAGAAAATATGGGTGCGCAAATGGTTAAAGAAGTAGCTTCTAAAACCAACGATTTAGCGGGTGACGGAACTACAACTGCTACGGTTTTGGCACAAGCCATCGTAAAAGAAGGTTTGAAAAACGTAGCTGCTGGCGCAAACCCAATGGATTTGAAAAGAGGAATTGACAAAGCCGTTGAAGCTATTGTTGCTGACCTTGCCAAGCAAGCTAAAGTAGTAGGAAGCGATTCTGAGAAAATCAAACAAATTGCTTCTATTTCTGCAAACAATGACGAAATTATTGGAGAATTAATCGCCAATGCTTTCGCAAAAGTGGGAAAAGAAGGTGTTATCACAGTTGAAGAAGCCAAAGGAACTGATACTTATGTAGATGTTGTGGAAGGAATGCAGTTCGACAGAGGCTATCTTTCTCCTTATTTTGTTACCAATGCCGAGAAAATGGAAGCTGAATTAGAGAATCCATACATATTGTTGTATGACAAAAAAGTATCTTCTTTAAAAGAATTGCTACCCGTTTTAGAGCCAGTAGCACAATCAGGAAAACCATTATTAATCATTGCCGAAGATGTCGATGGCGAAGCTTTATCAACATTAGTAGTAAACAAATTGCGTGGCGCCTTGAAAATTGCTGCTGTAAAAGCTCCTGGTTTTGGCGATCGAAGAAAAGCAATGTTAGAAGACATCGCCATCTTGACTGGTGGAACTGTAATTTCTGAAGAGAGAGGTTATAATTTAGAGAATACAACAATTGAAATGCTGGGAACTGCAAAAAGAGTAACCATCGATAAAGACAATACTACAATCGTAAGTGGAGCTGGAGAAGCTGATATGATTAAAAATCGCGTAAACCAAATCAAAGGTCAAATGGAAGCAACGACTTCTGATTATGACAAAGAAAAACTGCAGGAACGTTTGGCTAAATTGGCTGGTGGAGTGGCAGTTTTATATGTTGGTGCTGCTTCCGAAGTAGAAATGAAAGAGAAAAAAGACCGTGTTGACGATGCACTTCACGCTACTCGTGCCGCGGTTGAAGAAGGAATTGTAGCTGGTGGAGGTGTAGCGTTGTTGAGAGCCAAAAATGCTCTTGCTCCTTTAAAAGCCGACAACGCTGATGAAACCACAGGAATTAAAATCATTTCTCGTGCAGTTGAATCTCCTTTGAGAACAATTGTTGAAAATGCAGGGCTTGAAGGTTCTGTAGTTGTTGCAAAAGTTGCTGAAGGTTCAGGAGATTTTGGCTACAATGCCAAAACAGACGAATATGTAGATATGCTTAAAGCAGGAATTATCGACCCTAAAAAAGTAACTCGAGTAGCTTTAGAAAATGCCGCTTCTGTAGCCGGAATGATTTTAACAACTGAGTGTGCTTTGGTGGATATCAAAGAAGAAAGCGGCTCTCAAATGCCTATGGGTGGCGGAATGCCGGGGATGATGTAATTGTTAAGTACGATATACGAAGTACGATATACGAAGTACGATATACGATTTACGAAATATAAAGTACGAAGTACGAGATACAATTTACAATATACATATTACAATTTCCTTTTTTTTTTAAAATAAAAAATCCGTCTTGTGAAAACTTGACGGATTTTTTTGTTCCAATCGTCAAAAGCAAAAAAATACTGCTTTTATTTTTAAAATTTTACTAGTTTAGCCACAAATTAAAATAAGTCAAAATGAAAGTATTATTCTCATTTTTCTGTTTATTATTCTGTTTTAATGGTTTTTCTCAAGCGCAAAACAATCAAGAAAAAATAGCACAATCCATTCAAACCTATTTTCATTACAATAGAGAAAACATCCATGTTCAATTCAACAAAAATAGATATGTAAACAATGAAGATCTCGCCTTCAAAGGGTATGTTTACAACAAAAAAAATGCTGCCCCATTTCTCAACACCACCAATGTAGAATTAGTGATTTACAACGAACAACAAGAAATCATTCAGAAACAGTTGCTTTATACCACTAATGGAACATTTACAGGAGGTATTCGTTTGAATGATACATTCAAAACAGGAAAATACTATTTTCAATTTTATACCAATTGGATGAATAATTTCAATGAGGATGAATCATTTATTCAAACTATTGAAATTATAAATAAAAACGAACCATATCAATTTAATTCTACTGAGCCTCATTGGGAAACCGCACAAGTAACTTTTTTTCCTGAAGGGGGAAATATTATTAGTGACATCAACAATACTGTAGGAGTACGGATTACTGACTGCAATCAAAAAGGGATTGAAATAAAAGATATTATCATTCTAGATTCTAAATCAAATGAAGTTTCGCGTTTTAAAACCAATACAATGGGAAATGGTCTTTTTAATTTCATTCCAGATATAAAGGAAAAATATACTTTAAAAATAAATTCCAAAGAAGTAACTTTATCTAAAACCTTACCAAAAGTTCAGGAAACTGGAATCATTTTAACCTACAACAACAAGTTAAACAACAATAAAATTGTAGTTGCTATTAAAACCAATGAAAAAGGAGTTGAATTGTATCAAAACAAGAAGTTTTCCCTTCTCGTCCAGCAAGATGCAAATTTTATTCAAGCTGAAATTGCATTGAAAAATAACACCCTCGAAAAAGAAATTTACATTGACAAAAAATATTTTTCTAATGGTGTCAATAGCATTCGTTTAATTGATGAAAATTTGAATGAAATTTGTGAAAGGCTAATTTACAACTATGCAACAAACAGACCTATTACCACGTTAGAAACAAAGCTAATTGCCAATGACTCCATAAAATTATTTGGAATAACAGAGAGCCAAAAAGCCAATTTAAGCATTAGTGTACTACCCGAAAAAAATGCTTGTGTAGATCAGAAAAGAACTATCCAAGGCACTTTTTATCTTAATGCCTATTTAGAAAATCCTGAAATAAACACCTTTTCCTATTATGACATTGAGAATCCAAATAGAATAAAGGAAATGGATTTATTAATGTTAAATCAAAATCATAGTAAATATCTTTGGGAAAACATTAAAAACAAGCCTCCTAAAACGAATTATAACTTTGAAAAAGGAGTTACAATAAGCGGAAAAGTAGATAAAGAAATAAAACCAAATTCAAAATTTCGAATTTCATTAGTTTCATTAAAAGATAACGTATTCGATGAAACTACTATCGATAAAAATAATGATTTTAAATTTGAGAATTTTTACGTCAAAGACTCCACTGTTTTTTTATTTCAAATGATCAATGAAAAAAACAAGGTGGTAACTACAAATATTGAGGCAAGAGTTTCGCGCAATTCATCTCGATATCTATTCCCAGTTCTCATTAATAAATCCAATTGCCCCATTAAAAAAAACACCGACAAAAGTTTTGTTTTTACCAATCCCAAACGTGATGACAAAACAACTTATTTGAAGGAAGTTACCATTATAAATAATTCCAAAAAAAATGCTTTAACTCATGAAAAAGAAATGAGTTTTAATGCAACTGCCTACAAAATTGAGGATAATGATTTTGGAAGTTTCTTAGATTTTTTAACTATGCATGGATACCGAACAGGTGTAGACGATGAAACAAATGAAGTTTATATACAAAGTAATAGAAGATCGATGGTTGGCGAACCAAATTCCCCCTCAATATATCTAGACAATTCAATAGTAACTGACTTAAATTTTCTTTTTAATCTCAACTTACAAGATATCGATGAAATCTATATTGACCAATCTGGAGCTTCAGATACCGCTATGGGTGGGTATGGAACCATCAAAGTTTTTCTAAAAACAGGTCGAGGAAATAATAATTACTTTAAAAAAACACACACTTCATTAATAATCAAAAAAGGATTTACGAAAAACATAGATTTTAAACCTCAAGAGTTTGAAAGCCAAAATGAATTTTACTTTTTTGGCACACTAAATTGGTCTCCAAATATTATCCTTAAAGACAAATCCAGCTTTGAAATTATCTTTCCAAGAGGCAATCAAAATGAAATACAAGTACTTGTTGAGGGATTTTCAGACGATGGTCAACTCATTTCTGAAATCAAAAAAATTCCAGTTTCTACTCTATAATTCAAAAAAAATAGGCTGTAAATCTTATGATTTACAGCCTTTTGATATGGAATAAAAACTAAATTGTCGGGGTGGCAGGATTCGAACCTGCGGCCTCCTGCTCCCAAAGCAGGCGC
>DMHA01000387.1:27602-33586 GCA_003449615.1 Flavobacterium sp. | reverse complement strand
ACTTTTAAAGTCCCAACGGTTGAAACAGTTGGTTATGGTCTTTGACAGGTTACCTTCTTCATCATTGCCCACTCCCGAAAGCTTTCGGGATCAACCGTGGGTACTAAATTCGATAACATTAGGGTTATAGTTTTTTTTTGATAAATGCGATTTGTCATTCACCCACACAAACCTTTTTCAATGCTGTATTATTTCTTTATTGGTAAAAGGGATAAACCAATTAGATTTTATCGCTTTGAATAAGTTTATAAAAATAAAATTGACTAATATTGTTTTAGATTTTAAGTAACCATCCAACTTCATAAACTCTAAACAATTTTAAACTTTAAACAACTTTAAACTTTAAACAACTTTAAACTCTAACCCTTAACCCCTAACCTTCTCATGCGCTGGACTATCAAACCAAAACCTTCAGAAGAAAAAGTAAAACTACTTGCCGAAGCTTTGAACGTGGAGGAATTTGTAGCAACACTTCTGGTGCAACGTGGTATTGAGACTTTCGATCAAGCCCGAGAATTTTTCCGTCCCACATTGGCTGATTTACACAATCCGTACCTGATGAAAGATATGGAAAAAGCAGTCGAACGGATTGAAAAAGCAATTGAAAGGGGTGAAAATATTCTCGTTTTTGGCGATTATGATGTCGATGGAACCACTGCTGTTTCATTGGTTTCGGCTTATTTGAAAACGTATTACCAGAATGTCGCCACTTATATTCCAGATCGATATGACGAAGGTTATGGTATTTCTTTTCAGGGAATTGACTTTGCAGACGACAACGGTTTTTCGTTGATTATTGCTTTGGATTGTGGCATAAAATCCGTTGACCACGTCGAGTATGCCAAAGAAAAAAATATTGATTTTATTATTTGTGACCACCATCTTCCAGGGGAATTTTTGCCCCAAGCTATTGCAGTTTTAGATCCAAAGCGAGACGATTGCACATACCCTTACGACGAATTATGCGGTTGTGGAATTGGCTTCAAACTCATTCAAGCCTTGGGTAAAAACCGAAATAAAACCACAGAAGATTTGATCCCTTATTTGGATTTGGTGGCGACCGCCATTGCTGCCGATATTGTTCCTATGACGGGCGAAAACAGGATTTTGGCTTATTTTGGTTTACAAGTTATAAATTCCGATCCGAGACCTGGATTTAGAGCTTTAACCCATCAACTCAAAAAACAAACTTTAGACATTACCGACGTGGTTTTTATCATCGCACCACGAATTAATGCGGCTGGCAGAATCAAACACGGTAATCATGCGGTGGAATTGTTGACAGAATTTGACTTTGAACAAGCCCAGCAATTTGCTTCCGAAATTGAAGCCTATAATTCCGAAAGGAAAGATTTGGACAAGCAAATGACCATCGAAGCATTGAATCAAATTGCAGAGAACAAGGAAGAAAAACGATATACGACAGTGGTTTTTCAGGAAAATTGGCACAAAGGCGTGATTGGAATTGTGGCTTCGAGATTGATAGAAACTTATTACCGACCCACCTTGGTTTTTACCAAAAGTGGCGATAAATATGCTGCTTCGGCACGTTCCGTCAAAGGATTTGATGTTTATAAGGCTTTGGAAACTTGTTCGGAACATTTGGAGCAATTTGGCGGACATAAATATGCGGCCGGCATGACTTTATTGGCAGAAAATTATCAACTTTTTAAAGAGGCTTTCGAAAAAGTTGTCGAAGAAACCATTCATCCCGATATGTTGACGCCAGAAATTACCATTGATGCCGAAATTAATTTGACGAATATTACGCCAAAATTAACTCGGATTCTGAAACAATTCGAACCTTTTGGTCCACAAAATATGACCCCGGTTTTCTTGACTAAAAATATAAATGACACTGGTTATGTTCAAAGATTAGGAGCCAATGAGGAACATTTAAAACTTTTTGTACGTCAAAATAACTCCGAAGGAATGGCAGCAATTGGTTTTGGATTGGGAAATAAAATGGAATTGACAACCAATAAAAAACCCTTTGAAGCGGTCTATTGCATAGATGAAAATGAATGGAATGGTAAAACTTCTGTTCAATTGCGATTGAAAGATATTAAGTGAAAATTATGAAAGTTAAAGTTAAAGATGCCTACGCAGCCTTGCGTTTTAGAGAATTCAATATGTTTTTGCTGTTGCGATTTGTGATGGTTTTTGCTTGGTCAATGCAGTTTATTATCATCGAATGGGAAGTCTATAGTTTGACCAAAAGTGCGCTTGCACTGGGAATGATTGGATTAATGGAAGTAATCCCAGCCATAGGAATGGCTTTGTTTGCTGGACATATTGTCGATCAAAAGGAAAAAAAGGGAATGTTGTTAAAATGTATTTTTGGATTTTCCGTCATTAGTTTTGGACTGTTTTTATTGACTTGGCCTAGAGTAGTTGGCGATTGGTCAACTAATGCAATTTTGTATTCTATTTATTTTATGGTTTTTATTGGTGGTTTGGTGCGTGCGTTTTTGGGACCAACCATCTTTTCGTTGATGTCTTTAATTGTGCCAAAAAATGTGTATCCAAATGCCGCCACTTGGAGCAGTTCGGTTTGGCAAATTGGCGCCGTTGTCGGGCCTGCAGTAGCAGGATTTTCGATTACCTGGATTGGTGTCCATTGGTCGATGTGTACTATTTTGGGCTGTTCCATTTTTGCCTTATTGCTATTGACACAAATTTCTAAAAAGCCTATTTTGAATCCAAAAATTGGAGAACCCATAATGGAAAGTTTGAAGGAAGGCGTGAAGTTTGTTTACAACAATAAATCTATTTTAGGTGCTTTAACTTTGGATATGGTAGCCGTACTTTTTGGTGGAGCAGTAGCACTTTTACCCATTTTTGCTCAGGATATTTTGAAAGTTGGCCCTGACGGTTTTGGGGTTTTAAGAGCGGCTCCAGCTGTTGGTGCGTTGTTGACGATGTTTGTTTCGGCTCATTTGCCATTTTATAAAAATGCAGGAATCAAATTGTTAGCAGCCATTTTTGGTTTTGGGGTTTGTATTATTGTTTTTGGACTGTCCACTTGGTTTTGGTTGTCGGTTTTTGCTTTGTTTATGAGTGGCGTTACCGATGGAATTTCGGTGGTGATTCGACAAACGATTTTGCAACTCAAAACTCCCGATTCAATGCGAGGTCGTGTGGCTGCGGTGAATTCGATTTTTGTAGGTTCGTCTAATGAATTGGGCGCTTTCGAAAGTGGATTGACAGCCAAATTAATGGGAAAAGTATCGGCAGTTGTCTTTGGCGGAACTATGACACTGTTAATCGTAGTTTTTACAGGAATTAAATTACCCGCATTTAGAAACTTGGATTTGCAAAAAGATTTAGAGGAACACGAAAATCATAAATAATTTTAAAGAGAAAATGGCTTCTAGCAGATTATTTCAAAATCAATCCACTTTAATATTTCTTGCTTTCTTGATGAGTTTTGGAGAACGACTGCCGTGAAAAGCCCTCAAAACTTCAATTCTTTGGGAAGTAATTCTGTAAATAATGAGGTATGAACCAAAAATGATATTGCGGTATTTTTTAGATTTGGTTTCCAGATGGCGACATTCAGAATGGAGCAGATAATGAGCGTCAAGATTACGAGTAACATTTGATAGTTCATCGAAAAATGATAATGCCGCATTTTCGCCAAAGGTTGCTTCTCCATATTCAAAAATTCCTTGAATATCCTTGTAATAATAATCTGATTTGACTACTTTTTTCTTTGCAATCTCCATTGATCAAATTTAATTTTAAACTCCTCTAAAGTATAAAACTCTCCTCCCTCGGCTTCTTTTATCAAAGACACAAATTTCTTTTGAGACATTGGTTTGCCCGGAGTGGCAAGATTGCTCGAGTTTTCGTTTTTCGTTTTCATAATTTTCATTAAACTTATTTTCAAATGTATAAAAATAGTTTCAATAAATATTTTTTTGGGAATATTATTCTTTTCGGGTTAGGGCAAAATAGTAAATTCCTTTTTAATTGGAATACATCTTCATCGAGCATTAAAGAAGTAATTTCCGATTCTAATGCTTTGGTATCCCATTTTTCGTTTTTGTATTCGTTGTACAATTTTCCCATTCAATGCCTTTCATTTCTTTTCGGTATTTTGGAATACTAATTTAAAATTTATTTACTTTAAAGTTGAATTAACATATACATTAAATTAATATTTAAACTTTATAGTGTTTTTAATTTGAATATTTATATATTTGCATTGAATTTAATACATTGAAATGGCGGATAAATCAATTGTAAAATCTTTTTTACTTGAACTAAAACAGATGATTAAAGTGTGGGGCATCGTGTTCTCTAACCGTCCCAAAAACAGCATTCAATATCTTGCAGATTTAAGTATTACTGCCAAAATGAGAGAAGAAATAATTCTCAATTTAGAAATTGAGGATTATAGTCAAGGGCCTTTAGAGGAGAATCAACAAGGAGGAACGGATATGTGGGTTTTTGGTAAAACAATCAAAGAACAACAAATATATATTAAGCTAACTATTTCAAGAATCACAACCCAAGCCATTTGTATTTCGTTTCACAAAGCTGAATTCCTTATGGAATTTCCACTCAAGGATTAAACAAAAAAAAACAAATCTATTATGAAAAGTCCAATCACAGGAAAGGAAATGACCTTACAAATTGAAAAAAATATTTTGGAATTTAGAAAAGAAAAATTCGAGTACAATCACAAAAGTTATTTTTGTGCAGATAGTGGTGAGTCATTTACAACCACAGAATTAGACGAATTTAATTTGAATCAGGTTTATAATCAATATCGGAATAAACATAATATTCCTTTTCCCGATCAAATAATAAAATTAAGAAATACATTTAGTTTATCGTCAAGTATGATGTCGAAAATATTAGGTTTTGGCACTAATAGTTATAGAAATTATGAAAATGGCGAAGTTCCGAGTTTAGCAAATGGTAATTTGATAAATACCGTATTAAACAGTATATTAAACTTTAAATTATTAGTTGATTTAAACAATGATTTGAATGGAGAAGAAAAAGTAAAAATTCTCAAAAAAATTGAAGTTGTGTTTGAAAACTATCGAGAAAATGAAGATGACAAAAAGTATGTAAGTATTTTATTTGAAAATAAATTACCTAACAACTATTCGGGTTACAGAAAACCAAACATGGAAAAGATGTCAAATATGATTTTGTTTTTTTCCGAAAAACTAAAACCTTCCGAAACAATGATGAATAAATTATTGTTTTATTCTGATTTTTATAATTACAAAAAAACTGCCTATTCCATAAGTGGAGCAAATTATATAGCTCATAATTTTGGTCCAGTTCCAGAAAGATTTAGTGGGATTTTCGATTATGCAGCCAATAAAGAGTATATCAACATGAATATGGTAGATTATGGGAATGGCTATTGGGGGAAATGTTTTTATAAATCCGCTCAAAAAGATTTTAATCAAGAATTATTCAGCCCAGACGAAATAGACTCTTTAAATACTATTGTAAATACATTTAAAGACTGCAATGCTACCCAAATAATGAAGAAAAGCCACGAAGAAAAAGCCTGGTTAGAAAACGAAAAGAACAAAAGCTTAATCGATTATAATTATGCCTTCGCTTTGATTCATGTTTAATTTCATGTCAAAAATTAATACAATAACAAAAATATTCCATCACTTCCCCGATTTTATCCTATTATCGTGTTTGCACAACATTTGACAATTTTCTGCCGATGTTCTTCCGCCTTCGTGCCAAGGCATGATGTGGTCGGCTTCCATTTCGTTGAGTTCAAATTTTTCGCCACATTTTACGCAAATGCCGTTTTGCCTCTCGTAAGCTTCTCGTTTTTGTTTGTCTGAAAATGTGCGGATGCTTAAATGTCTTTCCCTTCGGGTTAAAACAAAATAATAAATCCCTTTTTTGTTGGACACATCTTCATCGATCATTAATGCCGTAATTTCATTTTCTAATGCTTTGGCATCAAATTTTTCGTTTTTGTATTCGTTGTA
>DMHA01000387.1:27368-27545 GCA_003449615.1 Flavobacterium sp. | reverse complement strand
CATTCAATGCCTTTCATTTCTTTGCGGTATTTTGGAAAAGTTACTTTTACCCAATTAATCACACTCTGAAAATACAGCCACAATTCATTAGCATTGGGTTCATGCTGATTTTTAGACATGTATTCTTTTATGTTTCCGTCCGAAATCCAATCGATGGCTTTTTCTAAATATTCTTGT
>DMHA01000387.1:18482-27278 GCA_003449615.1 Flavobacterium sp. | reverse complement strand
TTCAAATATTCATCGCCAATTTTGGGTCGGCTGTTTTTTGAAAAATAGCGTTTAGCATCAGAAACCCATGAGCCAGAATAGACCGCATTTCTTAATTCTTGGTCAGTTAATACCTTTCCTGCAATGTTGATGGTTTCAAACCAGTCTAATTTTTCGCTGTCGTTTCCCGAACAGAAATAAACCATTAATTTATAATTCAAAATTTGTTCTATCTTGTCTTTTGGTAAATTGTGAAACGCCAAACCCTCAATAGAATAATCGCCATTCACGTATTGGCAAATAGAAATGGTGCGTTGCTGACCGTCGATAACTTCAAAATCTCCGTCTTCACGAACTGCCCAGTACATTACATTAAGCGGAAAGTTCTTTTGAAGCGTATTAATAACAGCATTACGTTCTTTTACATCATATACAAATTCACGCTGATAAGGTGGGCGAATATCTAGTTTTCCATTATAACCAACAACTCCTTCATCGTTGTTGTCTTTGTAGCCGTTAACTAATTCTCGGACTGTAATTTCTTTGAGTGCTATATCCATTACTTATTTTTTAAATAGTTTATAAATTGAAATTTCTTCGAGATAATATTTTTTTTCTCTACACAATGACTTTATACTGTGTTCAAGTTTTCGTTTCTCTTGCTTCTCATTTTTATTATCTTTTCCTATGTTCATATCCCATTCTCCATCTGATTTTATGCCTTCTATATCAAGTTGATTAAGCCTTTTATGATTTTTTTCTATTTCAATATTGATTTTTTTAATTTTTATTGATAATGCCAATGTTTTACAGTAAAAAACAATAAAACCAAAACCTATAACAATGGATGTGACAGAAAGTACAATATCTCTGATTAATTCAAAATTCATAAATTATAGTTTTTTGTGTTTAATTATTTTGTGTTTAATCCAAATCCTTTTATAAACTAATCTCTCACTATTATAAAGTTTATGAGTTGGTTTTTGAAAAATACAGTGTCTAACTTCAATGCTTTCAAAAGTTTCTGCACCCAAAATTTCAAATTGGTTGGGATTATATTTATCTATGAAAGTTATTGGCACTCCCATAACCCCAACAAAATCAATTGGTATGTCTTTAGTTTTGTCAATATTTATAGCGTCGTAATTATCATATTTAGGATAATCAGTTTCATTACCGTGGTATTTTTTATGAAGTATTAAATCTTCATGACGTTTCTCCGTATCAATATTTGTATACCAAACCACACCCGAAACTCGAATCATTCCTTCTTTATGATCATTATCACTAGCATAATCAACATAATGCTTATTTACAAAATGTGCCATATTCCTTTTAAACCCATAGCCTAACCACAATTTATTTTCTTTGATTAGTTTAAAAATATCTTTATAGGTTATCGCATTTTGATGACCCACAATTATAAATTTCTTATCATATTCAATGAGTTGTGCAACATATTCTCTAAACAAAGAAAATGGCGGATTAGTAACTACAATATCGGCTTGTTTCAGCAGTTCGATGCTTTCGGGGCTTCTAAAATCGCCATCGGTTTTTAGTGGTTTTATGCCTATTTCTTCTACATCAGGCACACTATTGCCGTTTTTGTCGCCTGTGTATTCCAGATAAATGGCTTGTTCCGATTGGTTGGTGCTAAACAAATCGGCATCTTGATTTTTGTAGCAGGTGGCAATGAGTTTTTTTAAACCCAAATGTTCAAAATTATAAGAAAAATAATGAAAAAAATTGCTCACTCGTGGGTCGTCGCAGTTGCAATAGACCACTTTGTCTTTGAAATGGGGTTTGTAGTGCCGCAATTCGTTTTCGATATCGGCGAGTTGGGTATAAAACTCGTCTTTTTTGTTGTTTTTGGCTTGGTGAAGATTGCTGTTTGAAGATTGTTTTGCCATTTTTAGGGTTTAAAAGCGAAACTTGCTCTTAAACTTGTAAGCAAAAAGGACGTGAAACTGTCCATTGTACTTACTTCCAAATCAAGGCACCTAGGAGAGCCCATACGAAAAATAAGCACGAACAGCCCACGCCCAGATGGACGTGAACTCTCGCGGCTTATTCTCATTCGTATGATAGAAATTTCCTAGGTTTCTGATTTGAGAGAATAAGAGCTAAAAGCTCAACGATATGTTTATTTTTTTATCTTTCTATTTTTTGTTTTTTATGTTGTTACAAATGTAGGGATTATAATTGTTTCTATTAATATACTTTCAACGTAAGCCACCTCTAGATTTTCCGAAAAAAATCTGAAAAATTCATATTTGACTTGTATGAATTTAAAAATCAAACTTCTTCAACTCAAAAGTCTCACCATCAAAAACACCATACGTAAAATAACCAATCCAATCGCCTAGATTTACATACTCTGAGTTTTCGCCAACGGAGATTTTCATAGGCAAATGGCGATGACCAAAAACGAGATAATTGTAGTGTTTGGTTTCCAGTTTTCTTTTTGCATACAAAATCAACCATTCGTTTTCTTCGCCAAGGAATTTCACATCTTCATCGCCTGAAATCAATTTGTTTTTTACAGAAAGGTAATGTCCGAGTCGAACGCCAATATCGGGATGGAGCCATCGGAACAACCATTTCGAAAACGGATTCGTGAATACTTTTTTCATTCGTTTGTAGCCTTTGTCGCCGGGACCTTTTCCGTCGCCGTGACCAATGAGGAAGGTTTTTCCATTGAAAGTATATTCTTGATTGTCACGAAAAATAGGAATGTTCAACTCTTGCTGAAAATAATCGTTCATCCACAAATCGTGGTTGCCCACAAAGAAATAGATAGGAATACCACTGTCGCAAATTTCGGCCAATTTGCCCAAAATCCGAACAAAACCTTTGGGAACCACCGTTTTATATTCAAACCAAAAATCGAATAAATCGCCTAACAAGAAAATGGCTTCCGCATCTTTTTTGACTTCGTCGAGCCAAGCTACAAATTTTTGTTCTCTGGGAAAACTCAATTCAGGAGTTGGTGCGCCAAAATGCTGATCGGAGGCAAAATATATTTTTTTGTTGGGCGTCATTTAATTAGTTTGGAGTTTCAAAAATTGGAATTTCTTTTTTATTTGGAATTTGGAGTTTGAATTTTGGAATTTAACACATATTATCACTCGCAAACCATTCAGCAAAGGATGATTCAGTCTCTTGTAATTTCAACGAAAAAAGTTTGATGTTTTGAGGCAATCTGCCGATAATTCTATTAGAAAAATCGACTACCATATTTTCGCTCGTGGGTTGATAATCCACAAGAATAACGTGATGACCACGAGATGCTAATTCTTTGGCCAATTCGATATGAGGCGTGTTTTTATTGAAAACTGTTGCGTGATCAAATTGATCGACAATCTCTTCTTTTACAATTTTTTTCAAATCAGTAAAATCAATTACCATCCCGTTTTTTACGTGATTGATGTCATTTATGGGTTCTCCAATTACTGTAACCGATAATTTATAACTGTGTCCGTGTACATTTTTGCACTTGCCATCATAGCCATAAAGGGCGTGACCGGTTTCGAAACCAAACTGCTTAGTAATCCTGATTTTGCTCATGCTGTTTTTATTTGAGTGCAAATTTAGTGAATCTACTCCTTTCTGTCCGATTTTTTTGCTCTATAATACATCCAATAGGCAACCCCAACTAGTAAAACAAAAGGAAGAAACGACCCAATGAGTACTCCAATTTGGTATCCGCTATCGGGAGAATTTTTTAGTTTTTCTTCAATAGTGGTTTGTTGCAAAAGTAAAATGAGGTGTGTCATTGCTTATTTTTTGAATTGATTCATTGCTTTTTTAGAAAAATCCGAGAGTACTAATTTTCCTGAAATTTCAGCTCTTTCATATAATAAAGTCTTCCAATTTTCGGTTCCTTCCCAAAACACTTTTTTCATTTCGAATAAAGCATCCGGATTATAAGTTGCTAATTTATTGGCGAAAGCCGAGATTTCTGTATCTAATTCGGCTGTGTTGGAAAATACTTTGGCATACAATCCTTTTTGGTTTGCCCAAGTTGCCGATTTCCATTCAGTTTCCAAGGTCATTTCGGTCAAAGCCGTTTTTCCAATTTTTCTAGTTACAGCTGGTTCAATTACAAAAGGTCCAATTCCGATGGCTAATTCTGATAATTTTATAGCACTTTCAGTGGTTGCCAAAGCATAATCGCAAGCTGCAATGATTCCAACCCCACCACCAACGGCTTTTCCGTGAATTCTACCTATGATTATTTTTGAACAAAATCGCATGGCATTCAACACATTGGCAAAACCTGAAAAGAATTTAGTGGCTTCTTCCTGATTTGAAACTACCGAAAGCTCCTCAAAAGAAGCTCCTGCACAAAACACTCCTACTCCACTACTTTTCAAAATAATTACCGAAACTGCTGGATTGTTACTTAAATTATTGAGTTCATTAGTCAATCGATTCAACAAATCAATAGGAAAAGAATTGCTTGCAGGATGCCCAAATTCTAGGGTTGCGATTTTATTTTCTATAGTTGTTGATATGGAACCGTTTGGGTTTTGTATTGCCATTGTACAAATTTTGATGTAAAGTTAAAAATATTAAGGGAAGCGTGGAATTTTTTTTATAATTGGATTAATTTGTTTTTTTCAAATTTGCATTTTACTACAAATAAATGTTATATTTGCCGCACAATTGGGGGATTAGCTCATTTGGCTAGAGCGCTTGCCTGGCAGGCAAGAGGTGGTCGGTTCGAATCCGATATTCTCCACATTTTAAAAGATGTAAAAATCGCAATCGCTACAAAAAAGCAATTGCGATTTTTTGATTTTATTTTTAGCCCAATTTCAGCCCAGATTCCTACTGTGTAACTTAAAATGACTTTTTATTGTTAACCAAATGCATTAAATAACATTGACATTTGGCTGGTAATAGATGTTAATTGGCACTAATTTTTAATTGATATCTCGATTTGTAAAAATTAATCTACGTACACTTAATAAGTGGCAAAATGCTTAAAAATGTATGATTTTGCAACATATAAAAAGCATCAAGGCTAAAAATATAATAAAGTGTTTTCAATATTTATTATAATTGTATTTGATGCCGTTTACCGCTTGCCTGTGGGAAACTATTTGAACAAAAAAAGGCGTTCCGTTATGGTTCGCCTTTGCTGTTTAATAAAAACATCTACGTTTTGATATTTTGTTTAAATTATAAACAAGTTAATCCAAAATCTGATATTTCATCAATATTTTTGTTTTCTATAATTGCAATACTTGAAAAATCATAAGAATTTCCGTAGGAACTATACATCTTAATTTTAGACTTAAAATCTTCTGGAAAGCTTTCTATTAGTTTTGCTGATTTATCCCTAACTTGATTATCTAATTTAGAATATTTAGCTATTTGGTTTGATATGCCTCCATATTTATCGCTGTCTTCATCAATTAATATGTCTAAGTATAAATTATGAAGTTTATTTATTTCATCTAATTGTTTTTTGTACTTAATTAAATCAAAACCAAAAACAACTTTTAATTCATTAGCATAAAGGCCTAACATTTCGATATGATCTTCAGGGCATTCGGTGGTATTTTCTGAACGTACTACTAAAAAATAGTTACCTGATAACACTTTGTCAAATTTGTATTTGCCTTGAAGGTCAACTTTCGCTGTGTATTTAAGTCCTTTCCTTATTGTGTCAGTTGAATAAAGGACTACTTCCGCACCAGTATCTGCTCTATTACCAACAAACTCATTATACTTCCAAAAAACATTTCCTGTCATTGAACCATAGCCCCCATTAATACTTTCAGGATAAGTTTTCAATACTTTAAAGTTTTTATCTAAAAAAAAAGAAACGGTCATTTTAATATCTTCATTGTCAGAATTAGTAATCGTATAAAAATGGGTAATACCATAAAACAAACTATCCTTTGATTTTTGATTGTTAACATCTTTAATCGAATCAAGTGGTGAAAAGGAAATAGATTTATAACTGCTGTAATTTTTCAGTTTTTCCTTAAGATAGGTGTTTACAGAACTTTGAACTTTATCAGTATTAGACTTTGAACACGAAAGAAAAGTTATTGTTATAACTATTACGATTAATATTTTTTTCATTTTTTCTAAATTTTAAATTAATAATTTTCAAATGTAAAACATAAAAAATCATGTACCTTACGGTTTCCCGTAAACGAGTGTTTTTTTTTACAAATTCAAATAATAGTCTGCTAAATCAAAACCGTTTTCAAAATCGGTTTGCTCCAATATTTCAATTACTGAAAACCTTAAAACCTATTGCGTTTAACTCGGTGGCTTTGTTTAACCAGTTTATGTATTCGCCTTTGTCAGGAAACAAAACAATATTTCTTTTTTTGATAGATTTCAGTAATTCAGATTAACAGTATTGACCAATAAAATTCTGGCACAAGAGTTAAAATCGATAGCAAAAGAGAGTTGATAAATCAGTTTTGATTTATTTAAATTAAATTATACAATTTGTATAATTATTTTGTATATTTGCTTGTGATAAAAGATAGTATGAAAAATAAAGAAATTCAGTTTGAAGAAATTATGAATGATAAAAAGAAAGAAGGATTAAAGGAATTTATAACTTCCCATTCTGCTAAGCAATCTAAAGAACGAATCTTAACCAATAGATTACTTGCAATTCAATATAAATTGGAAGATTATATTCAAAATGACAGTGATGATGAAGAAGTATTGAAAATTCTTGACTTTGTTAAGATGTATCTGAAAGCACTTAATCTAACCAAAAAGAAGTTGGCAACTTATTTTGAAATGCGAGATAGCAATCTTCAAAAATATCTTTCTGGTGAACGGAAATTAAATGCAGAAGTGGTATTGAAGCTTAGTGCTTTTTCACACACTAAACCTGAACATTGGTACCGAGTTCAAGTGAAGAACGAACTTATTGAGTTGAAAAAAGAAAAACAAAAAACAGGTAATTATCAAAGATATGATTACCGAAATTTAGTTGAAATCTAAATCGGAAAAAAAATATTGAAAGTTTAGAACCAAACCGTCCAGATTGTAATTAGGCTAACTTCTCCATAAATTAATGTACTTCTAACCCTTTCAAATCTTCAGGATTTGCAAGGGTTTTTAATTTTCCATTTCTTCAATCTCATTTATAAATATTTGCTTATTTTTGTTCGAACATAAAAAATTTGTTATGAAAAAAATAATTTTAATAATGACAATAGCTTCATCAATAGCTTCATTTGCTCAAAACCAAAAAGGAAGTCCACTAAATTATCCTGAAACCAAAAAAGGCGAAACGGTCGATGTGTATTTCGACACTAAAGTAGCCGATCCTTACCGCTGGCTTGAAGATGATAAATCAGCCGAAACAGGTGCTTGGGTTAAAGCTCAAAATGTGGTTACTTATGATTATTTATCAAAAATTCCTTTCAGAGAAGCCTTGAAGTCAAGAATGGAAAAACTGTGGAATTACGAAAAAATTGGCGCACCCACTAAAGAAGGCAATTATACCTATTACTCCAAAAATAATGGTTTACAAAACCAATCGGTTTTGTATAGAAAAGATGCTAAAGGTGTTGAAACCGTTTTTTTAGACCCCAATACTTTTTCCAAAAAAGGAACCACTTCCCTTGGTGGAGTGGACTTTTCTGAAGATGGTTCAAAAGTTGCCTATTCTATTTCAGAAGGCGGAAGCGATTGGAGAAAAGTAATCTTAATGGATGCCGAATCTAAAAAAATTCTTGAAGACACCTTGGTCGATGTAAAATTTAGTGGCATTTCTTGGAAAGGTAATGAGGGTTTTTACTATTCTAGTTATGACAAACCCAAAGGGAGTGAATTATCGGCTAAAACCGACCAACATAAATTGTATTTTCACAAATTGGGAACTTCACAAAAAGAGGATAAGGTCATTTTTGGATTATCTCAAAAACGAAGATATGTTGGCGGAAGTGTTACCGAAGACAATCGGTTTTTAGTGATTTCGGCAGCCAATTCTACTTATGGAAACGAGTTGCATATCCAAGATTTGACAAAACCCGATGCGCCAATTATTACCATCATTGATAATTTTGACAGCGACAACAATGTTATAGAAAATGAAGGCGATACTTTATTTATTGAAACCGACTTAAATGCGCCCAACAAACGCATTATTTCAGTTAATGTAAACAATCCGAAACCCGAAAACTGGAAAGATTTTATTCCAGAAACCGAAAACGTACTTTCACCTTCAACTGGAGGTGGCTATTTTTTTGCTAATTATATGAAAGATGCTGTTTCATTTATAAAACAATTTGACTATTCTGGAAAATTAGTTCGTGAAATTCAGTTGCCAGGCGTTGGCACTGCTGCAGGATTCGGGGGTAAAAAAGAAGAAAAAACACTCTATTATTCATTTACAAATTACATTACTCCAAGCTCTATTTTTGCTTTCGAACCTACTTCAGGAAAATCTGAGGTGTATCAAAAACCAAAAGTTGATTTCAGAGGTGAGGATTATGTTTCGACTCAAGTTTTTTATACTTCGAAAGATGGAACAAAAATCCCAATGATAATCACCCACAAAAAAGGAGTGAAATTGAATGGTAAGAACCCAACAATTCTTTATGGTTATGGAGGTTTCAACATTAGTTTAACACCAAGTTTTAGTATTGCCAATGCCATTTGGATGGAAAACGGCGGCGTTTATGCCGTAGCCAATTTAAGAGGTGGCGGCGAATATGGCAAAAAATGGCACGATGCAGGAATCAAAATGCAAAAGCAAAATGTTTTTGATGATTTTATTGCCTCTGCCGAATATTTAATTGCTCAAAAATACACTTCTTCCGATTT
>DMHA01000387.1:8060-18313 GCA_003449615.1 Flavobacterium sp. | reverse complement strand
TGCGTTACCATACTTTTACCTCAGGAGCTGGATGGGCTTTTGATTATGGCACTTCTCAAGACAGCAAAGAAATGTTCGAATATATCAAAGGCTATTCTCCCGTAAGTAATGTGAAAAAAGGAACAAAATATCCCGCTACAATGGTCACTACAGGCGATCACGATGACCGAGTAGTTCCCGCACATAGTTTCAAATTTGCTGCCGAATTGCAAGAAAAACAATCAGGAACAAATCCAGTATTGATTCGTATTGATGTCAATGCAGGTCACGGAGCAGGAAAATCAGTAGCGGCAACGATACAGGAAAATGTGGATATTCAAGCGTTTACTTTGTATAATATGGGTTTCAAAGCATTGCCAAAGAAGTAATAATTTTAATTAATATAAACCCTGTGAATCTATGGAAACACAGGGTTTTTTTGTATAATGAGAAGAAGTGAATAATTGTAATTGATGAAGCATTTTTCTTTGTTTTATTTTCATAAAGTTTTATTAACGCTCCTGTTTTTATCAAACAAACTTACTATTTTTGAGAATAATCAATAAATAATTTACCAATATGAAAATTCAATTTAATACAGACAAAAACATCGAAGGTCACGAAAGATTAGAAAAATTTTTTACTTCAGAATTAGAAAAAGAGTTGGCTCGTTTTGACGATAAAGTGACTCGAATTGAGGTGCATCTTGGTGATGAAAATAGTGATAAAGGCGGTGTTAACGACAAACGTTGTATGATTGAAGCGCGTCCTACAAAATTAAAACCTATTGCAGTCACAGCTTATGCAGATTCTATAGAGAAAGCTTTTTTTCAGGCCAGTGAGAAAATAAAGAAAATCCTCAACACCACTTTTGATAAACAAACAGCTTACTAATTTTTTTGATGGGTTACTATTAATTCACTAAAACAGTCTAAAAAAGTAATTCTTTCTTAGACTGTTTTTATTTATTTCATTTAAGAACTTTTCTTTAGTCTTGTGCAACAATTATTCAGCATTCTAAATCCTTCTGCCCACAAAATCTTCAATATGCAAACAGTTTTTAAAATCCACGCAATTTCATTTAATAAATTCCCTAATTTTGCCAACGAATACCTTATGGTTAATTTGTAAGAGGTAAAATATTTTATAAAAAGTGGGAAGTAAAAACAAGTTAAAAAGATTCAAGGAAAACGAAACATTCAACAATGTTTTTCAACCTACTAGAGAAGAAGTTTTAGGCAATTTATTTCCACTGAAAGGCAAATGGAACAATGATTTTTTCAAAAACAACAATCCAATAGTAATCGAATTAGGCTGTGGCAAAGGCGAATATTCTGTAGGTTTGGCTGAAAAATATCCCGACAAAAACTTTGTTGGCATCGATATCAAAGGAGCTCGTTTTTGGCGTGGAGCCAAGACTGCCGTGGAAACAGGATTGCATAATGTAGCTTTTATTCGCACCCAAATCGAATTAATCAATCATATTTTTGCAGAAAATGAAGTAGATGAAATTTGGATTACTTTTCCCGATCCGCAAATCAAATACAAACGCACCAAACACAGAATGACCAATTCAGAATTTTTGCAATTGTATAAAAAAATCCTCAAAAAAGAAGGTGTTGTCAACCTGAAAACCGATAGTGAATTTATGCACGGTTACACCCTTGGATTGCTTCACGGCGAAGGTCACGAAATTTTGTATGCCAATCATAATGTGTATGTAAACGAAGGAAGTCCAGCCGAAGTTACTGCTTTTCAGA
The DNA here is from genome assembly GCA_003449615.1 of Flavobacterium sp. GTDB lineage: Bacteria > Bacteroidota > Bacteroidia > Flavobacteriales > Flavobacteriaceae > Flavobacterium. The sequence continues at coordinate 16,574 of DMHA01000387.1, read as the reverse complement.
CCTTTTATGAAAAACAATATTTGGAAATTAACAAAGCAATTACGTATATTCGATTTAAAATTAAAGAGTAGCAGTTTTTTCAGCACAAAAACAGAATAGATGAATTATATAACGCCACTATTTTTCGGTTTTATTAGTGCTTTCATAGGGATTATTCCGCCTGGATTAATCAATATGACTGCTGCGAAAGTAAACCATAAAGAAGGCAAACGAAATGCGTTGTGGTTTGTTTTTGGAGCTTTGATAATCATTTGTGTCCAAGTTTTTTTCTCTATTTTGTTTGCTAAGATTATCAACCGTCGCCCGGATTTAGTCACTTTGTTGCGAGAAATAGGATTTGGTATTTTTGCCACATTAACGGTTTATTTTTTATGGTTGGCCAAGAAACCAAAAGATAAAACCAAAAAACTTGACATCAAAAGCGTAACCAAACGTTTTTTTCTGGGAATGTTACTTTCAGCACTTAATTTTTTCCCAATTCCATACTATGTTTTTGTCAGTATTTCATTGGCATCCTATAAGCTATTTTCGTTTGAAACGACTTCTATTTTAATTTTCGTAAACGGTGTTTTGCTGGGTTCGTTTCTAGTCTTTTATTTGTATATTTCTTTTTTTGACAAACTTAAAAACAAGAGAGATTATATCATGAAAAACATGAATACCATTATTGGAACTATTACAGGATTGATTTCGATTATTACCTTAATCAATATCATAGAATATTATTGTCAATAGAGATGACCAATTCAAATGACAATTTTTTCGAGAAAGTCTATGCTGTTGCCAGACAAATTCCTTACGGTAAAGTCACTTCTTATGGTGCCATTGCAAAAGCCTTAGGAACGGCTCGATCAGCCAGAATGGTGGGTTGGGCAATGAATGCTGCACATAATCTTGAAGATGTTCCAGCACATCGTGTGGTAAACAGAAAAGGGTTGCTTACTGGAAAACACCATTTTGAAGGAACAAATTTAATGCAACAATTACTAGAAAGTGAGGGAATTATTGTTGTTGAAAATAAAATTATTGATTTTGAAAAGCATTTTTGGCAACCAGAAATGGGTTTGTAATTATTTCCTAATTTTTGTAAAATTTACAAATAATTAAAAACCCCCACAAATCAATTAATAATAGGTAAAGTCACTTTCCTCACATACCAATAACCATATTCATATTCAAAAGTCATATTTCCAATTCCTGAATAGTACATCTTGTTTCCAGATCCTTTGATTTTTGCCCAAAAATCAATTTCAAAATCCACTTTCGCATCTTTTTCGTCAAAAATTATTGCTCTAAATTCCAAAAACTTAATTTTAAATTTTTTGAATAAAGATCTAAAATTGTTAAGTTCTTCGTGATTAGTAGCATCTTCGCTATGAAATTCATCATAAAAATCGGATTTTGTATTCAAAAACATTTTTAAAAATTCTTCGGTAGCATGTTCTAAATCGTACTTGTGATTTTGATGAAATTCCTCGTAAATAAAATTGGTTACCATTCCGGGAATATTCAAATCATTCATTTCATGCAAAAAAAGTTCTTCGGTTATAAAAGAATAAATTAATCGATTTTCATCTTCATAGTCGGCCAATACATTCAATGCCAGTGAGTTTTGATGCATTAAATCCATCATTCGATCCAATTCAACGGCTATTTCCTCGTCAGATAATGTATCTGCGGGTTTGAATTCAGGTTTGCCTAATTTTTCGAAAACAGTAATTTGTTTTGCATTTTTAGAAGCGTTTTCAAAATTCATTACCGAATCCAAAAAAATAGACTCAATCTCTGGAGGTAAATCAGGGTGTAATTTATCAGGAAAAACCGCTCCGTGTTCTAGATTAAGTTTTAGTTTTTTAAACTCATTTTCCTGCTTGATATTCAATTTTGGAAGTTCTTCATCGTCATTATCATCTTGATTCATGTTTGTAAATTTTTATTTGTTAATAATCAAATAGGTGCCACATTTTTATTTATTGATGTTTATATGCACAAACATGTTTTAAATGGCAATTTCATAATGTATAAAAAAAGTGGAAGATTTTCATCGCTTCCACTTTCAAATTTAAATCACTTTAATGATAAATTTTTGTTATTTCGACATTTTTTCAGCCATCAACAAAGCATTGTAGGCATTGACTATTTTTCCTGAATTAGACAAAGTAGTAAATGAACGAACGTCTTTAGGATTGCCACCAACGACCACATCGGTGGTTATTGCAACCCCAGAATCCATCAAAATATGTTTTACTTGTTTGGCGGATAATTTTGGATAATAAGAACGAATTAAGGCAGCAACTCCAGCAACGTTTGGTGAAGCCATTGAGGTGCCTTGCAATAATTTGTATGTATTGTTTGGTGTAGAGGCATAAATTTTTACTCCAGGTGCAAAAACATCTACATTGATTTTTCCAAAGTTTGAAAACCTTGCTACTACTTTTTTTCCATATTCCAAATTCAAAGCACCAATAGTAATTAAATTATCGGCAAATTCGGTTACTTTATCATCAGAATCATTGGGATAGTTGTCTTCAACATCAATGTCTTTTGCATCATTTCCAGCGGCGTGAACGATTAAAACATCTTTGCTTTCGGCATATTTAATGGCATCATAAACCCACTGTTTTTGTGGAGAAAAGCTTTTTCCAAAACTTCCATTAATTACTTTTGCACCATTATCAACGGCATAACGAATGCCAAGAGCAACATCTTTGTCATACTCATCGCCATCTGGCACAGCACGAACTGTGAGGATTTCTACATTATTTGCAATTCCATCTCCGCCTATGTTATTGTTCCTAATTTGTGCTACAATTCCAGCCACATGGGTTCCGTGAAGTGCTTGTTCTATGTCTGACCCTATGACATTATTGTTTCCGTATTTGGTATCGGTAATGTCCTCTGGGTTGTCGCCTAAAATTTTTCGGTAATTTGTTTTTAAGTTTTCACCACTAATTACGTTTTCTTGACTTTCAAGTTCTTTTTGTAATTCAGTTTTAAATTCAGGCAAGGTCATTCCAAAAGAATTTACCCGTTGAATCATTTTTTTGCTTTTAGAAATCTCCTCATCTTCTGAATTAATTGCGTTTACTTCTTCGACTGAATAATCTGTTTTTCCAAAATGTTTTGTCAAAACTACATCAGCATTGGTAGCATCAGACGACATTTTCTCTAATTGGGCTTTTTCGTCTGTTGCTGATACAATTTTTTTGTCATTAACGGCTTTTGCTTTAAGATAAGTTGCCTCATCCACAAGGCTTTTCTTGACAATAATTCTTTCGTATTCTAAATTTTCCTTAACAATATCGCCAAGGAAATTCCAACCGTGAATATCATCGATATAGCCGTTTTTGTCATCGTCTATGCCATTTCCAGGAATCTCTTTTTTATTGGTCCAAACAACAGCTTTTAAATCTTCGTGTTCAATATCAATACCTGAATCTACAATTCCTACGATTATTTTTTTGCCTTTTTTGTCTTTCAACAACTCGGCATAAGCTCTGTCAACGCTCATTCCAGGGATTGTGTCTTTGACAATATCTAAATGACTCCAACGATTTAATTCAGCCTCTTTTAATACCGATTTTTTTTGAATGTTTACTGGTGCTTGAATCATCACTGCAGTAGCGTTCGAAGCATTTTTTGAAGCACTACATCCTGCTAAAACAACTACTGTAAGGGCAGTAATAAAAATTGTTTTGAAATTATTCATAAGTTTATTTTTTTAAGAATTTAAAATTTGTTGTAAAAATATCATTTTTGTTACAAATCATAACAAAATTAACATTATTTAAAGATTTCCTCACTTTTGAAAACATTTGCCAACCGAACACCTCTTTCAGTTTTTTCCACTGTGATGATTTCATTATGAGCATCGTGTTGCAAGAATAAATAGTAATTATTTTCGGCTGCGGCTATAAGGAATTTTGCTTTTTCGGGCATGGTCAATAATGGTCTTGTGTCATAACCCATTACATAAGGAATGGGAATGTGTCCAGCTGTTGGCAACAAATCGGCACAAAAAACAATGGTTTTATCTTGATATTGAATATGTGGAATCATCATTTTTTCGGTGTGTCCATCAACATAAAAAATTCCAAAATTCAATTCTTTTGAAACCCCAAAATCTGAATTCGGGATTTCAATAAAATTCAAATGTCCACTTTCTTGTATAGGTAAAATATTTTCCGAAAGGAAAGATGCTTTTTCCCTAAAATTAGGTTTTGTTGCCCACTCCCAATGGTTTTCGTTTGTCCAAAATTTAGCGTTTTTAAAAGCAATTTCATAACCTGTTTTGTCATTGTTCCAATTGACACTCCCTCCACAATGGTCAAAATGAAGATGTGTCAAAAAAACATCGGTAATATCATCACGATGAAAACCGTATTTTGCTAATGATTGATCCAGTGAATGGTTTCCCCAAAGCGAATAATAGCCAAAAAACTTCTCGGATTGTTTGTTGCCCATTCCGTTATCAATCAAAATCAAGCGGTTTCCGTCTTCGATTAGAAGGCATCTGGCAGCAATGTCAATGAGGTTGTTTTCATCAGCGGGATTGGTTTTGTTCCATATCTTTTTTGGCACAACGCCAAACATTGCTCCACCATCGAGCTTGAAATTACCGGATTCTATGGGATATAGGTTCATGTTTTTTTGGTTTTAATGTGCTATAAAATGTGTCTGTTGGATTTATATATTTCGACTATAAAACCCGAATTAGTCATTTTCGAAGATATCTATAATAGCCACTTTCAAATCAGGAAACAACGGACTTTGAATATTTTCGCCCTCGGTTTGTGGTGGTAAACCAATGTATTTTTCGTTTACTAAGGTATAAACCAAAATCATTTTTTCGACAGGTTCTATTATCCAATATTCTAAAACTCCAGCTTCTTCATACAATTTGAATTTGGTGTCTAAATCGTGTTTAGAGTTTGTTGGCGATAAAATTTCTATCATCAGTTCTGGAGCACCATTGCAACCAGCATCGTCTAATTTGCTTTTGTCGCAAACCACACAAATATCGGGTTGCACCACTGTTGTGTCTTTCTTTTTGGATTTTATGGGTAATCGAACATCAAAAGGAGCAACATAAACATCGCAAGGATGTTTACGAAAACTGTTGTAAAATAGTCCTGATAAATTTTGCGAAACCACCTGATGAAAACGGTTTGGAGCAGGACTCATTTTTTTGATAAAACCTCTAATGAGTTCTACTCGTTCAGAAAATTGCCATAGCAAATAATCAGCATAAGTATATTGCTTGGTTAAATCGAGATCGGAAAAATTGGTTACTACTGGCATACTGTAAATTAATTTTCAAATATTTTTTCTATTTCAAAGTCGAGGTCTGGATACAGTGGGCTAGTGATTTTTGATCCTTCTATGGATGGTTTTAATCCTATATATTTTCCGTTTTGAAGTGTATATACAAAGATAGAATTTTCGGCAGGTTCCACTATCCAATATTCTTTAACCCCGTTTTCTTCATACAAATCAAATTTAATACCCATTTCTTTTTTGGAATTTCCTGGCGATAGTATTTCTATAACCAAATCAGGTGATCCATGACACCCTTTTTCGTCCAGTTTTTCTAAATCACAAACTATACATAAATCGGGTTGCACCACTGAAAAAATCTTATTATCAGGCGTACTTTTCTTATGATTAATTAACCTTACATCGAATGGTGCTACAAAAAAACCACAAGGTTTATCCTCGAAGTAACGGTCAATGTATCTGGTTAATTTTCTTGAAATAACTTGATGCGTTTTTGCAGGTGCAGGGCTCATTTTGCTAATAAAACCTCTCAAAAGTTCTACTCGTTCAGAAAATTGCCAAAGCAAATAATCAGCATAAGTGTATTGCTTGGTTAAATCGAGATCGGAAAAATTGGTTACTACAGGCATACTGAAAACTTTAGAAAACAAAGTTAGATTATTTTTTCAATTTCACAAAAGGGATGTAGCTGGGTTTGGGCTGTTTATATCATAACAAAAAGGGTGTGCTAAAATTGCACAATCAAGGTTGAAGTTACCAAAATCAGTAGGTTTGCAATCGATAATTTAAAATATTTTATTTCCTTTTAAAACAGCTTCGTTAATTCTTTTTTTAATTTTTGACAGCGGAAGAGGGTTTTTTAAAATAGGAGGATCAAGATTTGAACCAATCTCTTCAAAAAAATTAATCGCACGAAGTGCAATCATTCTATTAGAATGTTGGTATTTTAGTTCATAAAAAACCAACATTTGGTTTAAAGAGAATTGTTCGAGTAAGAAATAAATATCAATAAAATCTTTCAGTCGCTTACCCGAATTTACAATTGCATTCAATTTCATGGCTGAAATATCTTCAAGAGAAAGATAAGTAATTCCTTCTTCGGTAATTGGTTCGTTTATCAGTGGAAAATTATGCCTAATAAAGTCTGTTTTTATGTCGTTTATGGAGCAAATGATTGTGTTTTTTCGGTTATAAACCAATTGGATTTTGTATTTCTGAAGTATATGGTCAATTAATTGAACATCATCAAATTCGTTTTGTGTAAACAAATCGATATCAATCGAATTGCGATGTCCTAATTTTAAGGCCAAAGCGGTGCCGCCAACCAAATAAAATTCCTTTAAAATTTCTAATGATTGCAATTCTTGAATTAACAAAAATGTTTCTGGATTTATGATAAAAGAATCTTTAAACAGCATGTAACATATCTGACTTTAAAAAGAATTTGCTAAAATCTTTATCTCTTTTGTCCAATTGAGCCGACCATTCGATGGTTTCTAATATTTTTTCTTGGGAATAATAGGTGACTATTTCTTTCCAATCGTCTAAAGTTCCCATTTGCAAAACCCTTTCAATAACGATTTTATACGATTTGTCGTAGTTAAAAGTTTTTAAATCGTATTCCCATAACAGATAAGCTGGGATATTTGGTTTGGTCTTAGGCTTCATAGTGTTACAAATTTACAAAATTTGGACAAAACATCAATTTTTTCTATCATATAATAGTTATAAATTTGTTAGGATGCTTGAAAAAATCCTAATTTATAATATCTTTGCCTTTTATTTAGACAAAATATAAATAACGATTATGAAATGAGCAATGTGGAAATTTATTTGTAATAAAATAAAGTTCAATTGTAAATTACATTTTCCAATCAAAAATTAAAAAAAGCACAAATGATAAAAGTTTCTGATACTGCCAAAAAGAAAATCATCGATTTGATGAACGACGATGGTTTTGATGCTGCAAAAGACTATGTAAGAGTTGGCGTAAAAAGCGGCGGATGCTCTGGTTTGTCTTATGATTTGAAATTTGACAAAAACAAAGGCGATGACGATAAAATATTCGTGGACAACGACATAACAATTGCCGTGGAGAAAAAATCATTCCTCTATTTAGCGGGAACAATTTTAGAGTTTTCGGGAGGATTAAACGGAAAAGGATTTGTTTTCAATAATCCAAATGCGAGTAGAACTTGTGGGTGCGGCGAGAGTTTCTCTTTGTAAAAAAATAAAAAATATGTCAAAATACACCGAAGACCATTTAAGAGTTGAACTCGAAACTAAAGAATACGAGTACGGATTTTATACCGATATAGAATCGGATACTTTTCCCATTGGTTTGAACGAGGATATTGTTCGTGCCATTTCCCACCGAAAAGAAGAACCACAATGGATGACCGATTGGCGCATTGAGGCTTTTCGTGCTTGGCAGCAAATGACTGAACCTGAATGGGCCAATGTACATTATGAAAAACCAGATTTTCAAGCAATATCTTATTATTCAGCTCCAAAAGCGATTGATCCCAATAAATCATTAGACGATGTCGATCCGGAACTTTTAGAAATGTACAAAAAGTTAGGAATCTCTGTCGATGAGCAAAAAATGATGAACAATGTGGCAATGGATATCGTTGTCGATTCGGTTTCGGTAGCCACTACATTCAAGAAAACTTTGGCGGAAAAAGGGATTATTTTTATGAGTATTTCCGAAGCCATCAAGGAACATCCTGAATTGGTTCAGAAATATCTTGGAACTGTTGTTCCACAAAAAGACAATTTTTATGCTGCCTTAAATTCGGCTGTATTCTCTGATGGAAGTTTCTGTTATATTCCAAAAGGCGTTCATTGTCCGATGGAACTTTCGACCTATTTCCGCATCAATCAAGCAGGAACTGGTCAATTTGAAAGAACTTTATTAATTGCCGATGAAGGTAGTTATGTGAGTTACTTGGAGGGTTGTACTGCTCCAAGTCGAGATGAAAATCAATTGCACGCGGCTGTAGTTGAACTCATTTCAATGGAAGGTGCTGAAATAAAATATTCGACCGTTCAGAACTGGTATCCTGGAAATAAGGAAGGAAAAGGCGGCGTCTATAATTTTGTAACCAAAAGAGGATTGTGCGAGAAAAACGCAAAAATTTCGTGGACACAAGTCGAAACTGGTTCTGCAGTAACTTGGAAATATCCATCTTGTATCTTGAAAGGCGATAATTCAGTGGGCGAATTTTATTCGAT
>DMHA01000387.1:0-7886 GCA_003449615.1 Flavobacterium sp. | reverse complement strand
AAAATTGGTCCCAATGCAGACAATGCCAGAAACTTTTCGCAATGCGATTCGCTTTTGATGGGTAATAATTGCAGCGCCAATACTTTTCCGTACATCGAAAGCAAAAATCCATCGGCCAAAATAGAACACGAAGCCACCACGAGTAAAATTGGCGAAGACCAAGTTTTCTATTGCAACCAACGTGGAATTCCAACCGAGAAAGCCATCGCTCTTATCGTAAACGGTTTCAGCAAAGAAGTTTTGAACAAGTTACCAATGGAATTTGCCGTAGAAGCACAGAAATTATTGGAGATTTCGTTGGAAGGTTCGGTGGGATAATTTTTGTAAATTTGAAGAAACAATATTAAAGTACGATTGTTATGGAACTCATTTTAAAAAACGTTAGGAAAAAAGATTTGCCCTTATTGAAATCATTGTCAAAATCTCTTGGTTTTGAAATTGAAAAAGAAGAGAAACCCTATAATCCGGAATTTGTAAAAGAAATTTTGGAGGCTGCAAAAGAAGTAAGAGAAGGAAAAGGAACTAGAATGACAATGGAAGAATTGAAAGAATTATGCAAATAGATTTTTCAAGTAAAGCCAAAGCAGATTTAAATTTTTGGATAAAATCGGGCAATAAATCAGTACTGAATAAAATATATTCTTTAATTGAAGACATCCAATTACATCCTTTTGAAGGAATTGGAAAACCCGAGCCTTTAAAGCATAATTTATCAGGTTATTGGTCAAGGAGAATAAATCAGGAGCATCGAATTATTTACGAAATTATAGACAAAAACACTGTAAATATTCTAAGTATTATATCATTAAAAGGTCATTACAGTTAAGAAAAATGAAAGCAATAGAAGTAAAAACACATACCAATCAGTTTGGTAATTTAGAACTAAATTATCCTTTACATACTAAAAGCAGAAATGTAAGAGTAATTATATTAGTGGAAGATGAAGAAAATGAAGAATCGCTTTGGATGCAAAGTATTGCTTCTAATCCTGTATTTAATTTTTTGAAAGAAGATGAGGAAAATATATATTCGTTAACTGATGGAGAACCAATAGAATAATGAAAAACACTATTGTATTAGTTCCATTTCCATTCGACGACTTTTCTGCTACAAAAGTAAGACCTGCCTTGTGTTTGACAAATGAAATTGGAGATTACAATCACATAGTAATTGCATTTATTTCGAGTAAAATAGGAACAGAAACGTTAAACTCAGATATAATTTTAAAGTGTGATGCTAATGAAAATTTTGGACTTCAAGTTGATTCAATTTTAAAATTACACAAATTAGTTACAATTCCAAAATCACTGATTAAAAGAAAATTAGGAATTTTGTCAAATGAAAAATCAACAATTGTTGAAGAAAAATTAATGGAATTGTTTGAATTAAAATATAAAAAACAGAAATAGAATGTTATCAATAAAAAACCTTCACGCCTCTATTGGCGACAAAGAAATCTTAAAAGGAATCAACCTTGAAGTGAAAGCTGGAGAAATTCACGCCATTATGGGGCCAAACGGTGCCGGAAAAAGTACACTTGCTTCTATCGTTGCCGGAAACGAAAACTACGAAGTAACCGAAGGGGAAATCCTTTTAGAAGGTGAAGATATTTCGGAATTGGCTCCAGAGGAAAGAGCGCACAAAGGTGTTTTCCTTTCGTTTCAATATCCTGTTGAAATTCCCGGAGTTTCGGTAACCAACTTTATGAGAACCGCCATCAACGAAACGCGCAAAGCCAACAAACTCGAAGAAATGCCAGCCAACGAAATGCTGAAATTCATTAGAGAAAAATCGGAATTACTGGAAATTGACCGCAAATTTTTGTCCCGTTCTCTGAATGAAGGATTTTCTGGTGGAGAGAAAAAACGGAACGAGATTTTCCAAATGGCGATGCTCGAACCCAAACTCGCCATTCTTGACGAAACCGATTCGGGATTGGATATTGACGCCTTGAGAATTGTGGCCAATGGCGTAAACAAATTGAAGAGCGATAAAAACGCCATCATCGTAATTACCCATTATCAAAGACTTTTGGACTATATCGTTCCTGATTTTGTTCACGTTCTTTACAACGGAAAAATTGTAAAAACTGGCGATGCATCATTGGCTTTAGAACTCGAAGAAAAAGGATACGATTGGATTAAAGCAGAAAATTAGTTTTAATTTTTAATATATTTGTAATAATAAAAATGTAGTAAAATGACCAATACACTTACATATAACAAAATAGAATTATTGCCCGACCATTTAAAAAACGAGGTAAATGACTTTGTTGATTTTTTGATATTGAAAGAAAAAAAGAAATTGAAATCAGCTCCAAAAGAAGAAAATTCAATTATGAAATTTGCAGGAATACTTTCTGATGAAGAGGCTGAAGAATGGAAAAAGAGCATTTCAGAATGCAGAAAAATAGACCTCAATGAATGGTAAATTTATTATAGATGCCAATGTGATCATTGATTATTTGAGAGGGAAAAATAATTTACTTTCTCAATTAATGGAGAATGAAGTCGTTTCAATTTCGGTAATTGTAATTGGTGAGTTGATTTTTGGTGCTGAAAATTCAATACAAATAAAAAAACATTTGTCACAAGTAGAAGAACTACTATCTAAAGTGAACATTGTTGGAATTGATTATGAAACAGCCAAAATTTACGGAAAAATTAGAGCCGATTTAAGAAAAAAAGGAACACCAATTCCCGAAAATGATATTTGGATAGCGGCAACAGCAATGCAACATAACTTCACTTTAATTACGAACGACAAACATTTTGCAAATATTAATTTGCTGAAATATAAAGAATTATAACAAAAATGTTAAAAGAAAAATTACTATCCTCCTTTATGGCTTTCGAAGAGCAAGTCGATGTTCATTCCGAACTACACGATGTGCGAACTGAGGCAATAAAAAACTTTGAAAACAAAGGATTTCCTAGCAAAAAAGAGGAAGCTTGGAAATATACTTCCTTAAATGCCATCTTGAAAAATGACTTTACCGTTTTTCCAAAAAAAGATAGTTTAGTTGGATTTAAAGAGGTAAAAAAATATTTCATTCACGAAATCGACACCTATAAAGTAGTGTTTGTCGATGGGATATTTAGTTCTAATTTGTCCTCGACAACCCACGATGGAATCGATGTTTGCTTGATGTCATCAGCATTGAACAAGCCCAAATACAAGATGGTAATCGATACTTATTTCAACCAAATTGCCAGTAAAGACGAGAGTTTAACCTCTTTGAATACGGCTTTCGCCAATGAAGGAGCCTACATCAATATCCCAAAAAGCAAGGTGGTCAATAAACCTATCGAGATTATGTATTTCTCGACAGGCACAGAAGCGGCTCTTATGGTACAGCCTCGAAATTTGGTAATTGTTGGCGAAAATTCACACGTTCAAATCATAGAAAGACATCAAAGTCTGAACGATAACCCCATTTTGACCAATTCGGTTACCGAGATTTTTGCTCAAAAAAGAGCTATTGTCGATTACTATAAAATCCAAAATGACAATCACGAAGCCAATTTAATTGATAATACTTATGTATCCCAAAAACAAGAAAGCCACGTTTCGGTTCAAACCTTCTCTTTTGGTGGAAATTTGACCAGAAACAACTTGAATTTCTATCATTTTGGCGAAAGATTGACCAGCACACTCAACGGAATCACGATTATTGGCGAAAAACAACACGTAGATCATTATACTTTGGTGCATCACGCTGCTCCCAATTGCGAAAGCTTCCAAGATTATAAAGGGATTTTTTCAGACAATTCCATTGGGGTTTTCAACGGAAAAGTCTATGTAGAAAAAGAAGCCCAAAAAACCAATGCCTTCCAGAAAAGCAACAACATTTTGTTGGGCAATAAATCAACCATCAATGCCAAACCGCAACTAGAGATTTTTGCCGATGATGTCAAATGTTCCCACGGTTGCACGGTAGGTCAGCTCGACGAAACTGCGCTATTTTATATGCAGCAACGAGGCATTCCCAAAAAAGAAGCCAAAGCATTATTGATGTATGCCTTCTCGAATGCTGTTATCGAAAACATCAAAATTCCAGAATTGAAACAACGAATTACTAAAATTATCGCCGATAAATTAGGGGTAAAATTGGGATTTGATTTGTAGATTTTCAGTGCCTAATCCTGCTATCCATTACAAGCTTTTTGGCACTACTGCATTTTTCTAAAAACAAAAAAGGAGCTTCCGTTGGTCGCTCTTTTTTGTTTAGAAAAATTGCAGTATTGCTACAAAAGGCTTTCCATTGCTATCAGGGGCAAAAAAATCCAACATTGGAAAAAATTAGTATCTTTGAATATTAATATCCTGAAATTATGGCTACAATAACAGACATCAACACTTTAGACCTCACAAAATCCTACACTTATGCAGATTATCTTACTTGGGATTTTCAAGAAAGATTAGAGATTTTGAAAGGAAAAATTTTCAAGATGAGTCCTGCACCAAGTAGAAAACATCAGGAAGTTTCTTTTCAGCTATCCTTAGTTGTTGGGAATTTTTTCAACAAAACTCCTTGTAGTGTTTACGTTGCCCCTTTTGATGTGCGATTAATCAATTACAAAAAAAGCACTTCCGACAAAGAAATCACTACAGTTTTTCAGCCTGATATTTGCGTGATTTGCGACAAGGGAAAGTTAGACGACAGAGGCTGTCTTGGTGCTCCCGATTTAATTATTGAAATACTTTCGGTTGGAAATTCAAAAAAGGAAATGAACATCAAGTTTGATTTGTACGAAGAAAACGGCGTAAAAGAATATTGGATTGTAGAACCTTTCCAAAAATCAATATTAATTTATACCCTTCAAAATAACAAATATATCGGACTAAAACCAATTGTTGAGGATGGTTTAGTACATAGTCCGTTATTTCCAGAATTGAATTTTAATGTTGAGGATGTTTTTAAAGAATAAAATTGAATTTCAATTTAGAGTTCTAAAAATCATAGAAGAATGTCTTCTTGATTGCCGTTATCGAAAACATCAAAATCCCAGAATTGAAACAACGAATTACCAAAATTATCGCCGATAAATTAGGCGTGAAATTGGGATTTGATTTGTAGTGTTTAAACACAAAACTCACTAAGATTTACGCAAAGGGCACAAAGTTTATTTACTCAACTTTGTGCCCTTTGTGATTTTTACTTTATGACTTTGCGGTTAAGATTCTGAAAATTCCCCACAACATTTCTCAAAAACACCATGATTATCTATCAATAAGCTCTTGCGTTTTTACCTTCATAAAAATTCATAAATGCTTTATTTACAACACGATTCCCCCCTGGAGTTGGATAATCGCCAGTAAAATACCAATCGCCTAAATTCTTTGGGCAGGCAATATGTAAATCTTTTACGGTTTGAAAAATAATTTTTACTTGTGCTTTAATTTCTGGCAAACTCAAAAGTTGGGCTATTTTATCTGAAATTTCTTGTTGATGAAAAGGAGCATAAATTTCGGTTACAAAATTGACAACTTCCTTATCTTTTAAATCTTCTTGCAGTTTGCATTTGGCATAAACCTCATCTACAATGTGGTATAAGTTCTTTTCTTTCAACAGTTCTAATGCAGCCTGAAACGCAATTAAGCCACCTAAATTTGCCATATCAATTCCGTAACAATCTGGATACCTAATTTGTGGTGCTGATGAAACAATAACTATACATTTTGGATTCAACCGATCCATCATTTTAAGGATACTCTTTTTGAGTGTTGTACCCCGAACAATGCTATCGTCAATAATTACCAAATTATCTTTTGGTTTAATGATACCATAAGTAACATCATAAACATGGGCTACTAAATCATCGCGGCTGCTGTCTTCGGTAATAAAAGTTCGCAGTTTTGCATCTTTGATGGCGACTTTTTCGGTTCTGATTTTTACCGAAAGAATTTCTTCTAATTTTTCTTTGGTTAAAGTTTTTCGGTTGTCAAGGATGTATTTGTTTTTTCTTTGATTCAAGAAATCCTGTGCTGCTTCAATCATTCCGTAGAAAGAAGTCTCGGCAGTATTTGGAATATAAGAAAAAACAGTGTTATCGGTATCATTGTCAATGGCTTCTAATACTGCAGGAAGCACTAATTTTCCTAAATTTTTTCTCTCTTGATAAATTTCGGCATCGCTTCCTCTCGAAAAATAAATTCTTTCAAAAGAACAGGCTTTTTTAACAGTTGGGGTAAGAATTTCTTGCATGCTAACCAGTCCATTTTTCTTTATTATCAAAGCCGAACCTGGATTTATTTCTTGTACTTTATCGAAAGGAACATTAAAAACGGTTTGAATAACAGGACGTTCAGATGCTACCACTACAATTTCGTCATCTTCATAGAAATAAGCAGGACGAATGCCCGCAGGATCTCTAAACACAAAAGCATCTCCGTGACCCAAAAGACCCACCATGGCATAACCACCATCTAAATTTTTGGATGATCGGACTAATATTTTGGCAATATCTAGTCTTTCGGCAATAACCGGCGATGCTTCTCTTTTTGACAATCCCATTTCTTTGCAATCCTGATACAATTGCATGACTTCTTTGTCGAGAAAATGACCAATTTTTTCCATTACAGTAACCGTATCCGCCATTTGTTTGGGATGTTGACCTAATTCGACTAGGTTTTCAAAAAGTTCTTTCACATTGGTCATATTGAAATTTCCAGCCAAAATAAGATTTCGGTGCATCCAATTGCTTTGTCTCAAGAAAGGATGAACACTTTCGATACTATTTTTGCCAAAAGTACCATAACGAACATGTCCTAAAAATAATTCGCCCAGGTAGGGAATATTCTTTTTTTGCCAAGCCACATCGTCCAGATACTCAGGATTCGAAGCCAATTCCTCGTTTATTCTTTTGTTGATTTGGCCGAAAACATCTTGAATGGGCTGTGATTCGTTCGATCGTACTCGGCTGATATATCTTTCTCCGGGTTCGACATCGAGTTTGATGCTGGCAAAACCGGCTCCGTCTTGTCCCCGATTGTGTTGCTTTTCCATCAGGAGATACATTTTTTTTATCCCATAAAAAGCCGACCCGTATTTTTCTTTGTAGAAAGATAAGGGTTTTTTTAGTCGTAAAAGGGCAATCCCACATTCGTGTTTAATGGCGTCGCTCATATTTATTTTGCTAGAGAGTTGTATTTATTTTTCAAATTTAGACAAATTTTATTTGCCATTTGTTTTCGTTATTTTATTTTGTTTTTTCACTTTCAAAGGCAGCAATTTCTATCCTTAAAGATTCTAATAAAAATCAAGCTTTTTTTTCGTTTGCTGAAAATAGTCAAAATTTCTTATTTTAGTTCGTTTTTTTATACCCTATCTTTTCTCTTTTGTTGTGTTCTGTTTCTGCTAGGTCTTTCTTCATCAACTAGCCTATGGCTTCATAAATATCATTGAATTGTTGGTCATATTTTGTTTCTATCTCTTTTAATTTGTCCGTCAAATCTTTGTGTGTCAAAGCATATTGCCTCACAAACACAAAGGCTCTCATAATGGCTATGTTTATTTGAACCGCTTTTTTACTTTTCAAAACACTAGATAACATGGCTACACCTTGCTCTGTGAAAGCAAAAGGAAAGACTCCACCAAAGTTGCTTTTAGAGGGTATCACATTTTTTGATACCATGTTATTTATTTCATTTTCATTAACAACAAACATAAAATCAGTTGGAAATCTATCTATATTTCGTCTAACGGCTTGTTTTAAAGATCTAGTATCAATTTCATACATTTGTGCAAGGTCAAATCCAACATTATTTTTTGTCCTCTAATTTCTTGTATTTTGGTTTCTATTTTTTGTAAATCCATGAGTTTATTTTGGTGTTTTTGCTTACTCTAAAATTACTTTTATCAGATTTGACAACTTTTAAAAAGT
>DMHA01000133.1:6944-7096 GCA_003449615.1 Flavobacterium sp. | reverse complement strand
AATTTTGCAATTCCAGCGGTTATATTTTTCTGCGTTAATTGTTGACGACTAGCATTCAAATCGGCAATATCATTGAGATACAATTGTGGAAAAACAGCCGAAGTGGTTTGCTCCACGCAACCGTGAGGATATTGAATCAGATACTGCAATCG
>DMHA01000133.1:0-6872 GCA_003449615.1 Flavobacterium sp. | reverse complement strand
CCATTCAAATTGATGGTTGGCATCGAAGAAATTTCCAGTTTTGCCTTGTTACTTTCTGCAACTCCAAAAGTTTTCCAAGAGATGGTTTTAGTACTATTGGGTTCTAAAATGACATCGGTAAAAGTATTGGTAACTGGATTCGGATTGGTCATATCAATCTCTACATCATAGACCGATTTTGCCGAACCAGAAGTGGCTACAATTTGCACTTTTCCAATTCCAGTAATGGCACCGACAGCCAAATTGAAATAAGCCATTTTCTCATCGGGTTGTGCAAATGCTAATTTTTGAACAGCAGAGCCAATCACTTTCAATCCATTTTTGGCAACAATTTGGACCGTTACATTTTTGATGTTTTTTTCCATTGCAAAAACAGTAACAGGAATTGTCACTTTTTCGGATGGAGAAATTTTTCTAGGCAAGGAAGCCAAGACCATCAGCGGACTGCGGACAGGAGTTGCTTTTTCGACACTTCCGTAAGCAGATGTAGTCGCATCGCCAGCCACAATCATTATTTTTAAAGAACCAATGTATTTGGGTAGTTTTATCTTATGGGTTTTTGTTTCTCCTTTTCCTAATTTAAAAGGGCCTAAATAAATTACAACAGGTTTGAATCGATTGGCTTTTTTGGCTTTTCCACCACCCAAATCCTGATCTCCTCCAATACTGAAAATTTGATTTACTTTTCCGCCATAGGCACCAATCACATCATCGTAAATATCCCAAGTTTTCACACCCAAAGCCTCACGAACGTAAAAACTGTTCCACGCATTTGGTGCTTTGAAACGGGTTAAATCCAACAATCCTTCGTCAACAATTGCTATAGTGTAGGTCATTGCTTTTCCAGATTGTTCACTCACTTTTAGGGCGAATGATTGTTCAGGACGCAACACATCTGGCATCGCCAATTTAGGAGTTAGAATCGTGTTTTTATCAATCACTTCAATAGGCACAATGCCATACATTCTGATGGGTAAATCGTTCTTGGTCGAAGCGTGAGGTTGCAAAAGTGTAATGTTAAAATAGACATTGGGTGCCATAGCAGCAGTAATCGGAATAGTCACTTTTGTTTCTCCTTTTTGGGTCATTGCCCAAAGTGTTTGCACTACTTTTGAACCATTTTCAATAGAAATAAAAGCACGCCCTCCTTCGCTTGACGGAAATGATATTTGAGCAGTTTCATCCACAGCGTATTTATCTTTATCTGTCGAAAAAACCAACATATTGGCTGTTGAAGCATCGGTGTTTTTGGTTTTTCCAGACCACATTGGCCAATCGATATTTACCGTTAAAGCCGTTGAATGTCCGCCAACAGCATCCGAAACCCGAATCATATAACGTCCCCATTCTTCATCTGTTAAAGCAAATCGAACATTTCCTTTTCCATTGGAATCGGTATTTATGGTAAATGTTTTATAGGAAGTCGTCGCATTATCCGCATTATAATTCGATAAATTGTCGCTAGAAGCATCCCACCACCAACGCCATTCTACTTTATAGATTTTAATTTCGAGATTCTTAACTGACTTTGGTCTGCCGTTTTCGTCCAACGTAACAATATCAAATTGATTGACTTTTCTGGTTTCCAACATTCCGTATTTGTTGGGTTCAGGCGATTTTATTCCCACATAAGTATTGTAAGGAGAATAGGTAGTTGTCATAACATCGGTGCTAAAATCGCCTCCTTCTTCATACACTTTGGTAATAAAAGCAGCTTTCAAAAGACCAGGAGCTTGACCTTGTATTTTTGGATTTATAGCCACATTTGCTTTTCCATTAGCATCTAATTTGCCTGAAAAAACCGTCACTTCTTCGGTGCTAAATCTTCGAACCAAATCATCAAAAACAAACTTTTCATAATTTTTGAAAGTAGTGGTTTGCTGCGAAAATTTGGCTTGCATTTCGACATTCAAATTTTTAGCCACAGCTCCGTGAAGCCAAGCCACTTCTAGGTTACTCGTATTTGGATAAGAAGAAGAAAGTACCGCTTTTTTGAAATTATTTTTAATTTTTAAACGATTGGGTTTGATAGTTTCTATTTTGATACTTTTATAAAATTTCGCACCTCCCACGCTGACCATTGCTTCCCAATTTCCAGTTGGAGCATCATTTTCTGTTGGAACAGTAAAAGCATAATGATTCCAATCATTCGATTTTTGAACGGTTTGATACCTCACTTTGCCATAAGGGTCGCTCAACCTGAATTTTATAGGATGTCCTAACGGAATTTTATTCGAGGCATCGTTCAAAATAAAAGACAAATACAAATTATCACCAGGTCGCCAAACGCCACGTTCCCCATAGATAAAGCCTTTGAGCCCTTTTTGCAAGGTTTCGCCCGATACATTAAAATTACTTACCGATAGTGAATTTCCATCATCAAGACGCACATAAGTCGATTGCTTTCCTGAGGTTACAATCGCAAAATAGGCAAAAGTGTTCAACTGAAAACTCGCAATTCCGTCACTACTTGTTGTTTCGGAAGCTAATTTTTGTTGTTGAAAACTGTACAAATCTACCGTTGCATTCGAGATGGGTTCGGTTGTAATAATATCATTTACGGCAAATAAATAGGATTTGTTTTCGCCTCTTTTGGCAATTACACCAACATCTGTGGCTAAAATATTGGTACCAATTCTAGCATTATAATAATAGGAACTAGAGCAAGGATCTTGACTTTCTCGCCATTCATAATCGTCATAATAGTAGTCGTCATAAGAATTTCCGCTGTAATTGACGTCGTTTTCATCGACCTCTTCCTCTTCATTTTCGTTTTCATCCGCTGTAGGATTTTCGCATTTGTATAAGGAATAGGCTTTTTTATAAGCAAACTCTACTCTGTAAATGGCTCCTGGTTCTGGCGTTATAATTTTGGATAAATCCAAAGCAAAAGTGTTCCATTTGCTGGGATTAATCAAACTGTTTTCTTTTAGATTAAGTTGAGACTTTGCAATAGGTTGCCCCACTCTTTTTAGGTTTTGAGTGCCATTCAATTCATTGTCTTGCAAAAATTGAAGGATATTATTTTCGTAAATTTTATACACTTTGACATCAACAGCACTCAGATTTACAGCTTCAAAATTGAGTTTTAAATTGCTAGAACTTGGCAAAATTGTTCCGTTTTTGATGAAACGAACATTGGGTTTTATTTCGTCAAACGAGATTTTTTCGGAGTAATTCTCTTCTAACTTTTTGCCATATTCGCTTTCAATCCCTTCAAAAACTTCTAGTAATAATTCCCCCATCAGCTTTTGCGAGGAAACGATCGTTTCGGGCTCGACAACAGTAACGATTTCTTCGGGTTCTTCGACTGAAGCCGTATCTAAAGCCACTGAGGTAGAATCTACGGCGATTTCTTCAGAAACTGTTGCTTCTACAACCACCTCAGGAGCAACTTCAACTGGTTTTTCAACCGCTTTTTCATTATTAAAATACACTTTCAACACATTTCCTTGTGTAGAAAATTTTAGATTACTGGTGTTCTGAATCGCCACCAACCCTTTAAAATCCTGACCTTTCTCTAACGGTTCCGAAAAATTGATGGATAACGTTTGATTGTTCTCCTCTAGTATTTCAGTTTTAACCACTTTGAACTCATTCAATGCGGTAATTGGAAAATCAATTGTTCCTTTTGAATCCATATCAAAGTCGGTTCCGTCGTATTTTATTTCCAAATTACTTTCAGAATCCAATCGCTGGATGTTGTCAATTCTGAATTTGAATTCTTTAGCAACTGCATTGGATTTTTCGAAAATAATTTTCAAATCATTTCCGTTATGCTCGGCTTCTATCAACTTTTTAGCGGTTTCAAAATCCATATTGTCGGCTGTTTTCAGCACACAATTCAAATATTGAAATTCATTGCTATGGGATTGAATATCAAGAATATTGACTATAAAATCCTGTTTGATGGTTTTTACTGTAAAATTGAAATTGGAAAGTGCTTTGTCCTTTTCGGCAACTTTTGGGTTTAGTTTATCCAAATGCAAAGTCACTTGATATTCGGTATTCGATTCCAATTTATTTTTCGGAATAAAAGCAAGAGTATTGCTGGAGAGTGCAATCACTTTTCCGTTGACACTTGGCGAAATATCGAATAAATCACTGTCTAAAACCTGATTGACTTTCCAATTGTTAGTATCGAAAGCCAAAACCACACGAATGTCGGATTGTGCCGAGACAATTCCGCCAGTAAAACTGACGATATACTCTTTGAATAATGAAAAATCAGAATTAAAATCGGCAACCGATTTTTTTCCACACGATTGAATCAAAAAAAATAAACCAAACACGAAAATTAATCCTTTTGTTTTCATTTTTAGCTAGCGTTAATGGGTTAAAAATTAAAATTATACCAACATTTTTCAGTTAAAACCATAACTAAAAAGCATTGATTATATTGTAGTAAATGTATGGGATTTTTTTAATGCTTTAAGAAGAAAATTCAACAGAAGAAAAATATTTTAATGGGAGTTTATTTCAGAAAATTCAAAAATTCCTTTCTCATCAAATGCGTTTTTGTCTGATTTTATAAGCAATATATTAAACTATCGGGTTTTTAACCTTAAACAAGGTTTAAAATTCTGGTTTTTTGCGAGATTTTTTTATTTCAGACAGGTTCTTTTTGTCCTTAATTCTTTTTCGGATAACCGATTTAGGGATTTTTGTGGCTTTCCTAATCTTTGGAATTACAAGTCCAGCCGTAATAATATCTAAAAAACGTTTGGTAACAATGGCTTTGTTTTTGAGTTGGCTTCTGTCTTCATCACAATTCAAAATCAAAATATTTTCCGAGGTTAATCTGGAAGATAATTTATTCTCCAAGACCATTTTTTCCTCTTCAGATAAGGATTGCGAATTTTTTAAATCGAAGGATAAAACGACCTTCGAGGATACTTTATTCACATTTTGACCGCCAGCTCCGCTACTGCGAACCGCTTTGAACATTAATTCGGATACTATTTTTTCTGTTTCCAAAATTATTGGGGTTGATGAGGGGATTTCAATAAATCGTTTACTGTTTTCACTGGATTGAAAGTAAATAAGGGTACTTCTACAAAAATGGTAATCCAATTTGCCATGGCTCCATTCCATAAACCGGGTAGTTCATAACTTTTTAATGGTTTTGCACCTTTGGTTTTTTCAATAATAAATCCACTATTTTGATCTATAAATTGGGTCAAGTCGAATTTTTCGTTTTTATAATTTCGGATGCCACAAACCAAATCTACAGGGTTGAAATGAGTTGCACTCGAAAGGATTCTGACCTGATTCACATTATCTAAATCTATCTGTGATGTTTCGACAATTTGGAGTGAAAGATTTCCTTTGGGGTCTCTAACCCAAAAAGGGCCTCCTCCAGGTTCGCCTTCATTTTTTACCATGCCACAAATGCGAATTGGGCGGTCAAGAATATTTTTTAGATAACTAATTTTATTTTCTAAAGTGAATTTCTGAAAGTTTTCTGTTAATTCGAGGTTTAAATTATTAGAAATGAAAGTAATAATTTCATTCAAATACGCTTCATTGCCATTGTCAATTTCATTCAAATAATGAAAAATTTTTTGTTGCAAATCCATCAAAATTCCAGCCAATGCTTTTTTGTAAAGGGAAATTCTTTCGATTTGATTTTGAATAACGTTGTCAATGTTTTTAATAAAAACAATATCGGCATCGAGATTATTCAAATTTTCGATTAAAGCCCCGTGACCTCCCGGTCGAAAAAACAGCCTGCCTTTTTCATCTCTAAAAGGTTTGTTCTGGAAATCGACGGCAAGGGTATCTGAGCTTTTCTTTTGAAAGGAGAAGTTTGTGAATATTGAAGTGTTGGTTTGTTTTTCAATCTTTGGATTGACGATTTTTATGATGTTTTCAAACAATATTTTATGGTTTTCGGAAACTGTAAAATGCAAATTGGAAGTGCCATTTGAACTCGAATAGCTTCCACATTCATACAAATGCTCTTCGATGGCAGTAGCAATATGGGTTTTATATTTGTGAAACGGAAGGATACCTTTTGGCTTATTTGAAAAATCAAAATAATCTGAAGACATCATAAATTGTATAAAATAATAATTTTTATAATCTCTTTCTAACTGATCAAAATCAGGAAATATGGCTTTCAATTTTAAATAAACTTCTTCAAAGAATGGAAATTTATTCATCCCAATAATAAAGATGGAAAGTTCGCTGTCTTTTTTTCGGTTGATATAGCCATTTATTGTTTCTTTTTCAATGTCAAAATCATTCAAAAACTTGCTTAAAAATTTAAACATTCTACTGGCCGCTCCTGAAGCTGGAACAAATTTTTCTAATTTGAATGAAGTTTTATTGGCATCAAAAAAAGCAGCTTTATCTTGGAAATCATTTTCTGAAAGTTTCAAAATTCCATTAGACAAGGTTGCGGGCTCTACTAAAACTGTTTTTGCAATTCCGTTTTTGAAAATATCCAATTGTTTTTGAATGTTATCTATTGGAATTCCGTGTTCGAATATTTGGACAAAATCTTGCACAGAAAGACCAGATACTTTGGCTTTATCTAAATCATTAACAATTGAAATGGCTTTCACTAGTAGTAAATCTTTTTCTCCAGAAAGCACAATAAATGGTTTATTAGTGTCTAATAGGGTTTGTTTTATTCCTTTCAGTTCCTCTTTTTTTAAAGTCACATCGCACATATCAACCAAAAAAAATAAATCGTAGTCGAGTTTTGAATCACTAAAATTGTAGTTTTCTTTTGAAATAACTTTGGAAGAAATCAAATTTATTTCACAAAAATCAATGGCAAATTCCGATAAGCAAGCTGTTTGAAAATGCTGAGCGAGTTGAGTTGCTAATATTGCTTTCCGTGAGGATTCTGAACCCAAAAGAGC
>DMHA01000340.1 GCA_003449615.1 Flavobacterium sp. | reverse complement strand
ACATTTTCAAGATACCAAATCAAACTTACCGCTTCATCAAAAGGGTTTGGTTTTTCGGCTTGAATAAAAGGTGTTTTTCCTAATTGAGCCAATAATTGTTTGATTTCGAGTAAATTATTTTTACGAATAGCATCAGTTAAATCATTGATGATTCCCAAAACAGCTCCAGGGTAAAATTGAGTGGGATGTGCCGTTAAAACCGTTCGTACATTAAAATTTTCTAAAAATGAAATCAAATCCGCTTCTTTATCTTTGGCAGATGCTTTTTCTTTAATATCCCGCAAAGATCCTCTTCCTTCCATATTATTCACCACAGGAAATGCAGCATCTTCAACAGCATCAAACAGAACAATTTGGCGTTCGATGTATTGAATAAATCGAAACATCAAATCAATTTTTTCTGATTCTGAAGCGCCACTAAGGTATTTTTGAGCAAACAAATCTAAAATTTCTTTAGGTGTTTCTTGCTTTTTGAAACCGTTATCACAACCCTCCGTAAATAAAGGAAGTAATGCTCCTGTATTGTCTATGGAATCAAACGGGAGGGTAATAAAAACACTATTGTAGATGTGATATTTAGATAGAACTTCTTCGTTAAATCGTTCAATTTTGGGATGCGTGTACATATTTAGATTTTAGATTGCAGATTTTAGATTTTAGATTGCAGTACCGATGCATGGGGATTATATTTTTGATTTTGGCTCCGATTGCTATTGAAATTAAAAAAATAAACCCCAAGAATTCACTTGAGGTTATATAATGTAATAGATTTCAAATGAATTATATATCTTTAAATATAGTGTGCATCAAACGTTTTTTATCATTGATGCTTTCTTCCAAAGAAATCATGGTTTCTGTTCTATAAACGCCGTCAATATCATCAATCATAAAGATTACATCCTTGGCATGTTTGGTGTCTTTTGCTCTAATTTTACAGAAAATATTGAATTTTCCGGTAGTTACCGAGGCAACTGTCACAAAAGGAATTTCGTTGATGCGTTGCAAAACAAATTTAGTTTGTGAAGTATTATTCAAAAAAACTCCAACATAAGCGATGAAAGAATATCCTAGTTTGTCATAATCTAAGACTAATGAAGATCCCATTATTATTTCGGCATCTTCCATTTTCTTAACTCGAACGTGAACTGTTCCGGCCGAAATCAGTAATTTTTTTGCAATGTCTGTAAAAGGAATTCTAGTGTTATCAATCAACATATCCAAAATTTGATGATCAACCTCATCTAATCGAAACTTACTCATAACTCAATAATTTATATTTATAATTACAAACTTTAAAAAATTAACCCATTCACAAACTTTATATTATCCAAATAAAAGTTGGCTTTTTGATTTAGTTTTGGAAAATTATCAACGTCATCTTGATAAAATGCGCCCTTCGCATCAAATTCATAATGACCAAAATAATCATCCAAATCGCTTATATGAACAATATAAGCATTAAAACTAATTTGATTGTTGATTAATTCTTCTTTGTATTGTGCAGCAAAATTCGTGATTATTTCGATACCATCATAATTTATTCTGATATTTTTATACAAAAAATCATAAAAAACTACTTTATTTTGAGGAATACTCAAATATTCATCTAATTTATTATAAACTATATCGTTTTCGCTAAGTTTAATAAAACTCGAAACTAAAGACATAAAAACATATTTTCTGGTTTCCTCTCGCTTATAATCGTGATAAAAATGACCTGCTTCAAACAAAACCGTTGGAACTCCTAAAAATTGAAAAGTATCGCCAATACAATTGATGTTGAATGCGTCATCAAATCGCCCAACCTGTCCTGGAATATAATTTTGCAAAACATCGTTGATACTAGCAATTAGATTGATTGCCTTTATTCTTGTTGCGTTAATTTCTCTTTCTTCATTATAAGCTGGTGCCAAAAAAGATATAGTAGCTGGCTTTCCTGTGTTTCCAACCCCAAAAATAGTACGCTGATCGTGAAGATTAAAACAGAAATCAGGTTGAAAATTTTCAAAAACTGCTCTTAAAATCTTGCTTTCTGGTTGAGATAAGTCTTTTGAATCACGATTTAAATCGACTTGGTTTGCATTTTCACGGGTGTATAATTTGGCTCCATCAGGATTTAAAATCGGAATGGCGCAAAAAGTAAATGTTTGGAGTAGCTTTTTGGACAATTCTGAACCTCCATTCAAGTGGTTTAAAAAATCAATTAGGGCTTTTGTGGTGGTACTTTCGTTTCCGTGCATTTGTGACCAAAGCAGAATTTTGATTTTCCCAGTTCCAAATTGGTATTTATAAATTGGATTTTCAAGTACCGATTTTCCAATAATCTCCAACTGTTTATTGGAGTTTAATTTTTCTAAAATAGGGTAAATTGTATCTAAAGTAATATATCGACCTTCTATTGATTGCTCTTTATATTGACTGAATAATTGTTCTAAATCCATAGCTTAATTTTTGTTTTACAAAAGTAAACATCTTTAAATTAACATTTGTAAACTGTGAAAAATAAATTAAATTTAGCATTGTAAACAAGTCTGACCGCATTTTCAATGCCTTTATAAAAACAATAGTTGACAAATGTATTCAAAAATACAATTCATTATTAAATTACACATAATCAGTATTTTATTTGTTTCCAACTTGTTTATTAATTGAAGTAAAAATATTATTTTTCAACAATTTACATCTGTAATATTGCTTTGTATCTTATTTTTAATTACATTTGTAACATTAATAAATTTATAGATAATTTACAATGGTAAACACAGAAGATTTCATAAAAAGATTAGAAATTATCCTCGATTATTACAGTTTGAATGCTTCCTCTTTTGCTGATAAAATAGGTGTGCAACGTTCGAGTATATCCCACCTACTCTCTGGCAGAAACAAACCAAGTTTGGATTTTGTTCTTAAAATTATGGATGTTTTTCCCGAAGTGGATTTGTATTGGATTTTGAATGGAAAGGGAACTTTTCCAAAAGCGGAATTAGAAAATGATAAAATCAAGCTTGCACCTACTCCAACAATTACCACCCCAATTATTGAAACTATAAATGAAAAGCAAACAGATTTGTTTTCGCAAAATATTACAAACCCGAAAATTAAGATGGAAGAAAATCTTCCGAATCAATTTTCAAATTTAAAAATTACTTCCATAAACAAAACGGATAGTGAAATTGAGCGAATTGTAATTTTCTTTACAAACGGAACTTTTAAAACCTATTCCTCTGAATAAACTATTTTTTTAAAAGTTATGTCTGAAAATCTAAAAACATTAAAACTAATACTTAATACCATAAAAAACTTATAAAAAAATAAACCATTAAGTTCATTAAGAAAATAAAGGTATAGTTTTCTTAATGAACTTAATGGTTTGAAAAATACGCTAATGTTGACAAAATTTCCTGAATAAAATATTTTTAAAAAGAAAAACCACTTTCAGGGATTTTACCAACCACTCCATCGAAATGATTCAATAAAATATTCAAATCTTCTTCATAATTGGAGGTAGGATAAAATGATTTACCAATATTTACCGTTTTTTTACCATAATCGAAAGCAACAGGAATTATGGGAACATTTGCCTTCAAAGCAATATAATAAAATCCAGTTCTGAGTTCGCTGGTTTTTTTTCTGGTTCCTTCGGGTGAAATGGCCAATCGGAATTCATCGTGGTTTTCAAATATTTTGGCAATAGCATCTACTTTATTTAAATTCCCTACTCTATCAATTGGAGCTCCACCCATCCATCGAAAATAATAGGAGAATGGAAAACGAAATAATTCTTTTTTTGCAATAAAATTCATTTCCATATCCATAATGCCTCTTGTAAATATGCCGAGATAGAAATCGTGCCAACTGGTGTGAGGCAGCACCATCAGAACACATTTTTTGATGCTTTCATCAATTGTGCCTTCGATTTTCCAACACATTAGTTGGAAGAAAATAAATTTGTAGAACCTTTTTTTCATTTAGACCTATTTTGGGTAAAATTAACATTATTCCTGTGTTTTTGACAATTATAATTGAAAGTAAATTATAATAGTGGTTTATACCAATATTTAAGTAAAAATTTTGTAAATTAGAGGGAATTATTCAACCCTTCTAATTATGAAATCAATTCTAAAGAAATTGTTTCTAGGAAATATATCCAAAATTCCGAAACCCGAATACAATCCTATACAGAAACGCATCTTAAACATCAAAGCGATTTGGAATAACAACCATCAAAATGATAATGGAATTGAAAAAATAGTTCGATTATTTCTATCTTCCTCTCAAATGCTTTTTCCGGGTGTTTATATCAAATATTTGGCTTATTTAAGAGGGTATGAATACCGTGATTTAGCATTGGATTTTTATGTTTTAGTAAAAGTTTCCTTTCCTCTATTGATATTGATTAACCAATGGCAAAGCAATCAAATTGTAATTTGGATAATGATTTATGTGTTATTGGAAACAGTTTTATACATTCCGACCTTGATTTTTGCATCGGATATGATTTCCAAACCTAATTCCTATAAGAGGTCGATGTTATTGCTTTTTCTCAATTATATAGAAATCATTTTTTCGTTTGGGGTTTTGTATTCCTGTGGCAATTATTTGAACAAACCTTTAAATCATTGGTTTGACGCCGTTTATTTCAGCACCATCAATTCGGCTTCCATTGGTTATGGCGATTATTTTCCTGTTACCACCATCGGAAAAGTATTGGCTACAGCCCAAGCTTTTTTGTTTTTATTTTTTGTAGTATTGTTCTTGAATTTTTTTACTACTAAAATAAAAGTAAAAGGTTATTTTGATAATGAAAATGAATCTTGATTACAACAATCTTCTCGCCTTTTCTAAATCTTCGGGCGTGTCGATGCCAATGCTTTTGTCGGTAGTTTCGACCATTTTGATGCGTTTTCCAAATTCGAGATAACGCAATTGCTCCAATTTTTCGGAGGCTTCCAAGTATTTCATTGGCAAATTGTAGAAATCCATCAAGGCTTTTTTTCTAAACGCATAAATACCGATGTGCTGCATATAGCGAACGCCCACGTTTTTCTCTCTGGGATATGGAATTACCGAACGAGAAAAATACAAAGCAAAACCATTTTGATCCACCACCACTTTCACATTATTGGGATTGTTGATTTCTGCTTCATCAGTAATTTCAAACATTAGGGAAGCCAAGTCTATTTTTTTATCTGTGTCATTTTTATAGACTTCGATGAGTTTTTCCAAAGCCAAGGTGTTGATAAAAGGTTCGTCGCCTTGCACATTGACCACAATATCCACCTCCATATTTTCGACTGCTTCGGCAATGCGGTCGCTTCCTGATTCGTGTTCATTGATGCTCATAATGGCTTTACCACCATTGGAAACAATTTCATTAAAAATCAAATCCGAATCGGTAACCACGAAAACATCGTCAAAAAGATGGGACTTTTTGGCGGCTTCATAGGTTCTTAAAATCACAGTTTTACCTCCCAAATCCTGCATCAGTTTGGCAGGAAATCTTGTGGAAGCGTAACGCGCGGGAATGACTGCAATTGTTTTCATTTTTTAACAAAATTAATTTCCAAATATAATCTTTTCCAACAAAAACATCTAAATAATCTTCACAAAGGGTGCACGACAAATTGCATTTGTCAAAAAAAAGTTATAACCCAAATGTTATTAAATTCACTATCCCACAGTTGATCTCGAAAGATTCGTGAGTAGGCAATGTTGAAGAAGGCAACTTGTCAAAGACCATAACCAACGGTTTCAACCGTTGGGACTTCAAAAGTGCAATTTGTCGTGCACCCCTCCAAATGTGAACCAAAAGAAATAATGACAAAAAAACATATATTTGTATTCAATCTTTAATGGAATCCAATGTATAAAACCATAGACATAGACCGAAAAAACCTAACGATAATGGGAGTACAATTTTCCGATATTACAACATTGGAAAACACAGCAAATGCTATTGGAACAAATATGTTTGAGGGTTTCGAACCTACAAAAGAATTAATACAACTCTATGTAGATTGGAAATCTAGTGTTGTGTCCGAAAAGGATTTTTTACTTAAGTTATATACAATGTATGGAAAATAACTATCAGTATATTGATCTCAATTTCAAATATACTAACCAAAAAGGTGTTTTACATAATTTGGCGAATATTGAGGATGAAAAAGTTCTTTTGGCTTATGAAAGCCTCAAAGTTTCGAAAAGAGTTGAGGAATTAATTGAAAATCCTATCCAAATAAAATCCTCCAATTCATTACTTATTATACATCATTATTTATTTCAAGATATTTATGAATGGGCTGGAAAACTCAGAACAGTGAACATAAGCAAAGATGGGAAACCATTTTTTGAAGGAGAACGCTTTCATCTCGCTTTTCAATATGTTGATAATCTTATTGTAGAATTCAGGAATATCAAACGAACAAACAAAAAGGAGTTAGCGAAAAAATTAGCCGAAATCTTGGATAATGTAAATTTTCTTCACCCATTTAGAGAAGGGAATGGGCGCACACAAAGGGAGTTTTTAAGATTATTAGCATTAGAAAAAGGAATAAAATTAAATCTAAATCCGCCAGACAACAAAAGCATTTATGAACGATATATGCATGGCACAATAGATAGTGATTTAGACACATTAACTACTTTGATATTAGAACAAATTGAAAATAAAAAGAACGAGGTATAATTTTGACGAATATTTACGGCAAGGCGAACGAAACAAAGTAGAAAAAGCAAAAGTTTGGAAACTTTTTAATGACACTGTAAAATTAAAAGTTGACACTGTAAATGACACTGTAAACCATTATCGAATCATTAACGTATATTATCGTGTCATATCGTATCAAAAAGCTTTATTAAAAAGCTCTCTACAATACAAAACTGAAAACTGCGACTGAAAACTATTTTTTATATGAAATCCACCCGAGAAATATTCAAAACAAATCCTTCCCTTCTGGACGAACCCGAAGTAGTTCGCCTTTTAGAGTATTGCGAGGAATTGCAAGATGAGATTGTAGAATTCAAATTCCAGAAAACAAACAATAAAGAATTGGCGATGCTCGATATGCTCAAAGAAGTCATCAAAGGCTGCAACGCCATCCAAAAAGAACAAATGGAACACGAACGCTTTGGTTTTGAAGCGCCTGCTTATAAAGAAACCATCTCGAATTTGAAAAGTTATATTTTAAAACGTTGTCACGATGAGAAGATTTATTTGTAATTAAATTCCAATAAAAAAAATTCCAAATTCCAATTACTATAATCTTGGAATTTGGATTTTGTTTATTGTTTTTTGGAATTTTCTTATTCCTTTACTCTTGGAATTTGGAATTTTCTCATTGGAATTTTCCTAAAGTCTAGCCACAACCTCGCTTGGCAAAATCGTCCGCATTGCCTCTTCATAACCTTCCACCATTTTATTCCCATAGACTGAAGTGGGTAATTTTGGGTACAAATTTCTGTCTGAAACCAAAGCATTTTCCATAGGTTGATTGAAAGGCGAAAATCCAGCAAATGGATGTGTTGCTCCCCAAAGTGTGATGACTTTTACGCCCAACATTGCCGCAATATGCGCATTTCCAGAATCCATCGAAAGCATCACATCAAGATTAGAAATGAGTTGTAATTCCTGCTTAAATTGGAGTTTACCAGCAACAACCATTACATTTTCATTGTTTTTTGAAAGTGAATCGAGGAGTTCAATTTCCTTTTTTCCACCACCAAAAAGCAAGATTTTATTGCCCTTTTTTTCGGCTAATTTATTGACGACTTCCTGCATCAAATCCAACGGATAGACCTTAGAATCGTATTGAGCAAAAGGCGCAATTCCAATTTTAATTCCCGAGAAATCGGGAATCTTTTCATTTCCAACTAGCCTTTTCAAAATATCATTCGATAAAACGGCCTTTTCAGGAAATGTTGGATTAGATAAATCTATTGTAAAACCAAGCTGTTCAAAGACATTTGCGTGTCTTTCGAACATTGTGGTCAAAGGTTTGAAGTTTTTATTTTCGGCTCTTGTCAAAGCGGCTTTTTCGGCTCTTCCTTTATCAACAAAGGCTGTTTTTTTTCCGCTCAAGGCGAAAAGTGTTCGAACTACTTTGGAACGTAAAACATTATGCAAATCGGCAAAAGCATCGATGTGTAGGGCTTTCAAATCTTGGAACAATCGCAATAATCCAA
>DMHA01000221.1:4321-5894 GCA_003449615.1 Flavobacterium sp. | reverse complement strand
CTGTACTTTCGTAGAAATTCAGGGGTAACTAATCCAAGTTTGGTTAAGAAATAAATGATTATGGGTAATTCAAAAAATAATCCACCCGCAATCACCGATGTTTTAAACATTCCGATATAGGATTCTAGAGTAAACTGATTTTTAACCATATCACTAACAGTAAAAGTAGCCACAAAATTCACCGACATTGGAATAATGATAAAATAGCCAAAAAGCACTCCTGAAAAGAATAATAATGAGGAAATAAAGATGAAAAATTTAGCATTTTTCTTTTCATTCTGATATAATGCAGGACTGATAAAGTTCCAAATTTGCCATAAAATAAAAGGGAAAGCGAGAATAAAACCAGCCAACAAACACATCCAAACAAACATATTGACTTGCCCTTCCATTAAAGTATTCTGGATAATAAAAGGCAATTCTTCTATGCAAATACTTTCTCCAAAATTCAATTGATGTGACAAATCGCAAAAAAATCGATAGGTAAAGAATGTAGGTCTTGTGGGACCAAATATGATGGTGTCAAATAAATAATCACTTACAAAATATGTAAGAAATGCCATAACAATAATAGCTATCGTACTGCGAACCAACAACCATCTTAATTCTTCGAGATGGTCTAAAAAAGACATTTCTTTTTGTTGTTTTTTCTCCATTATATAATCCCTTCTTTTAATATATCGTGCAAATGGATAATTCCTTTGTATTGATCATTGTCAGTAACTATTAATTGTGTGATTGAAAAATCTTCTAAAATATTAAAAGCCTCAACAACCATGGCTGAAGATTGAATCATTTTTGGATTTTTTGTCATAATATCCTTGGCGGTCAAATGGGTAAAAGTATCGTTGTTGTTCAACATTCTACGAATATCTCCATCGGTGACCACACCTATTACTTTGTCGTTTTCTATTACCGCTGTGGCACCCAGTCTTTTTTCGGAAATTTCGAAAATAACTTTTTTTATTGGAGCATCGGGACTTACCACCGGTTTCAAAGAGTTTTCGATTAAATCTTTTACCTGAAGTAGCAGTTTTTTACCCAATGCACCTCCTGGATGATATTTTGCAAAATCTTCACTGCTAAAATGTCGCAAATTCATCAAACAAACTGCAAGTGCATCGCCCATAACAAGTTGTGCAGTAGTGCTATTGGTTGGGGCTAAATTGAGCGGACAAGATTCGGCATTGACGGTGGTATTCAAAACATAATTGGATTCTTTTGCCAGGAACGAATTCATATTTCCTGTTATTGCAATTAATGTATTCCCAAAACGTTTCACGATTGGAACAAGATTTTTTATTTCGGGACTATTGCCACTTTTTGAAATACAAATTACAACATCATCTGGTTGAACCATGCCTAAATCGCCATGAATTGCCTCTGAAGCGTGCAAGAAAAGTGATGGAGTGCCAGTTGAATTGAATGTGGCTACCATTTTTTGAGCAATAATTGCACTTTTTCCAATACCGGTAACAATTATTCTGCCTTTGGAATTAAATAGAATTTCTGTGGTTTCTGCAAAGTTAAAATCAATATAATCAATGAGTTTTGCAATAGATTCACTCTCAGA
>DMHA01000221.1:301-4294 GCA_003449615.1 Flavobacterium sp. | reverse complement strand
TTCACTCTCAGAGAGAATCGTCTTTTTTGCCAAAATCAAAATATTTTCTTTAGTGTTCAAAATAGAATTTTTATAAAAATTTGTGAGTCTCAAAGAAATTAGTATCTTTATGTGTCGCAAATTTAGATAAAATACCATTAATAAAGAATGAATTCAAACGAAATTGACATCCACGCAGCATTAAAGAAATTTTTTGGCTTTAACCAATTCAAAGGTTTACAAGAACAAGTCATAAAAAGTATCCTCAACAAAGAAAACACTTTTGTAATTATGCCCACAGGTGGCGGAAAATCCCTTTGTTATCAATTACCAGCTTTAGTTCAAGAAGGAACGGCAATTGTTGTTTCTCCTCTAATAGCTTTAATGAAGAATCAGGTCGATGCTATCCGAAGCTTGTCTTCAGAAAATGGAGTTGCCCATGTTTTAAATTCCTCCCTTACCAAAACAGAAATATCCCAAGTCAAGACTGACATTAAATCTGGTTTAACGAAGCTTTTGTATGTGGCCCCAGAATCATTAACTAAAGATGAATATGTGGCTTTTCTTCAAAATGTAAAAATTTCATTTGTTGCTATTGACGAAGCACATTGCATCTCAGAATGGGGACATGATTTTAGACCTGAATATCGGAATTTGAAGCATATAATCAAGCAATTAGGCAGTGTTCCTATAATAGGTCTTACCGCAACTGCCACTCCAAAAGTTCAGGAAGACATCTTGAAAAACTTGGATATGGTTGACGCAACGACCTACAAGGCTTCGTTCAACAGACCTAATTTATATTATGAAGTTCGTACAAAAACTAAAAATATTGAATCGGATATTATTCGATTTATCAAGTTACACAAAGGTAAATCAGGAATTATTTACTGTTTGAGCCGTAAAAAAGTGGAAGCCATTGCCGAAGTTTTGCAAGTAAACGGAATAAGTGCGGTGCCTTATCATGCAGGTTTAGATGCAAAAACGCGTGCCAAACATCAGGATATGTTTCTTATGGAAGATGTGGATGTGGTGGTGGCAACAATTGCTTTCGGAATGGGAATTGACAAACCCGATGTGCGTTTTGTCATTCACCATGATATTCCAAAATCATTAGAAAGTTATTATCAAGAAACGGGTCGTGCTGGTCGTGATGGAGGAGAAGGTCATTGTTTGGCTTATTACTCCTATAAAGATGTAGAAAAACTTGAAAAATTCTTATCGGGAAAACCTGTTGCCGAACAAGAAATAGGCTTTGCTTTGTTGCAAGAAGTAGTGGCTTATGCCGAAACTTCGATGTCGAGAAGAAAGTTTCTTTTGCATTATTTCGGTGAGGAATTTGACAATGAAACTGGCGAAGGAGGCGATATGGATGACAATGTTCGCAATCCAAAAGTGAAAGTGGAAGCTCAAAAACAAGTGGTTAAATTACTTGAAGTAGTTCGTGACACCAAACATATTTATAAATCTAAGGAAGTCGTTTTTACACTCATAGGACGAGTAAATGCAATGATTAAAGCCCATCGAACAGATGAACAATCTTTTTTTGGCTCAGGAACTGATCATGACGAAAAATATTGGATGGCTCTTTTGAGACAAGTTTTAGTTGACGGATTATTATCTAAAGATATTGAAACTTATGGTGTGGTAAAAATCACTAAAACAGGATTGGATTTTATCAAAAAACCAAATTCTTTTATGATGTCCGAAGATCATGAATATAACGAATCCGAAGATGAAGCTATCGTTACCGCTGCAAAAGGCACAGGCGTTGCCGATGAAGTTTTGATGGGAATGTTGCGTGACCTGCGTAAAAAAGTTGCCAAGAAACTAGGAGTTCCACCGTTTGTGGTTTTTCAAGATCCATCACTCGAAGATATGGCCTTGAAATACCCCATTTCGATGGATGAGTTAATCAATACCCATGGAGTTGGAGAAGGAAAAGCCAAGAAATATGGCAAGGAATTCATTGATTTAATTAGCCAATATGTCGAAGAAAATGATATTATTCGTCCTGAAGATTTAGTAGTAAAGTCAACAGGAGCCAATTCGATTAATAAATTGTACATCATTCAAAATATTGACCGAAAATTACCCCTCGATGATATTGCTTCTGCTAAAGGATTGACGATGGATGCCTTGATAACCGAAATGGAGCAAATTGTAAATTCAGGAACCAAGCTCAATATTAAATATTGGATAGATGAAATGCTAGATGACGATCAGCAAGAAGAAATTCACGATTATTTTATGGAGTCCCATTCAGATAATATCGAAGAAGCCTTAAAAGAATTTGATGGGGATTATGATATTGACGAATTGCGATTGATGAGAATTAAGTTTATTAGCGAAGTGGCCAACTAGATTTCAGATTTCAGATAAAAATGTTAAACTGCTATCTTTTTTTCTCTGCTACCTGCTACCTGCTACCTGCTATCTGCTACCTGCTACCTGCTTATCTGCTACCTGCTACCTGCTAACTGAAAACTTCCCCCCGATGCGGTTTCAAGGCATCACGCACTTGAATCATTGTTTCATCAGTAACGACCATATAGGCAATGGCATACATTTCGTTAAGCACTTCAAAGCCCGTAATATTGGGCGACAATTTCTCAGAAATGATGTATTCCTTCAAATGAATTTCGTGATGTTCTGCAGTTTTTGCCGAAGCTGACCCACGAAAATCCCATATCAATTTAATTTTTCTTGCCATTGTAAAGTAATAATTTTTCAAAGGTAACTTTTTGTTAAATTTGGAAAAAATTTATTGTATGAATTATCTAAAATATTTATTTCTTTTTCTATCAATTGGTAGTTTTTCTCAGGAACTTACAATTGAACAGGCAAATCATTTGGCTTCACTTCCTATTAAATGTCTTCAACAAGAATATCCTAATAAATTAGGACAAATGCTCATTGATAGCACAGAAATTCTAGCGCCGAAAAAATTGCATCCCGCTTTTTATGGATGTTTTGATTGGCATTCCTCTGTTCACGGGCATTGGAGTTTGGTATATTTGCTGAAACGATTTCCTAATTTGGCTAAGAAAGAAGAAATTATCTCCAAACTTAAGACCAATCTATCAAAGGAAAATATCCAAGTAGAAATTAATTATCTGTCAAAAAATCATGAAAAATCATTCGAAAGAACTTATGGTTGGGCTTGGGTTTTAAAATTGCAATTGGAATTAGAGAATTTTAATGAACCCTTTGCTCAAGAATTAGCACAAAATCTAAAACCATTGACCAATTTATTTATTCAAAGATATTCAGATTTTTTACCAAAATTATTGTATCCAATTCGGGTCGGAACCCACGCCAATACTGCTTTCGGATTGTCATTTGCTTATGATTATGCGCTCTATTCCAAGAATGAAGCTTTTCAAAAAGTGATTAAAGAAAATGCAAATCGATTGTTTCAGAAAGATCAGAATTGTCCTTTTAATTGGGAGCCAAGCGGCACCGATTTTCTGTCGCCTTGCCTCGAAGAAATGGGTTTAATGCAAAGAGTTTTGCCCAATGATGACTTTTTAATTTGGTTAAAAAAGTTCGCTACACAACTTTTTAATAAAAAATTTACTTGGGAAGTAGCCAAAGTTTCCGACAGAACCGACGGACATTTGGTGCATCTTGATGGATTAAATTTTAGTCGTGCTTGGAATCTTTATCATTTAGTTAATCAGTATCCAAAAGAATTCTCTCATTTAAAACCTTTAGCTGATACCCATTTTAATTTTTCTTTACCTTCAATAGTTGATGGAAATTACGAAGGAGAACATTGGTTGGCTTCATTTGCCCTCAGAGCTTATGAAGAAAAAAGATAATTTGATTTTCATACTTTTGTCAAAAACCATTTCATGGCACAAGAATTATTCTTTAAAGTGTCACTAGAAACTGCCCTCGATTGCGAGTAGAAACAAATTCAAAGGCTAATAATCGGTCTCAAGTGAATTATTTTATGATTGTATATACAGTATATATTATATATATTTGTAAAAAAAATATTCTATGAGA
>DMHA01000221.1:0-247 GCA_003449615.1 Flavobacterium sp. | reverse complement strand
CTTCTATGAGAAAATTAATTGATTTAGACGAAACCACTTTAACCAAATTGAAGGTAATTTCAATATTTGAAAAAACAAGTGTCAAAGGATTGATAGAAAATGCGGTACAAACTTATGTAAAAAATAAGCAAACAAGCCAATTCAATAATTTATCCGATGAAGAAAAAGAAGATATTGGTTTATTAATGTTGATGCAGGAGGCTGATAGAACAGAGTTTGTTTCAAGAGAAGAAATTATGAAAATATT
>DMHA01000196.1 GCA_003449615.1 Flavobacterium sp. | reverse complement strand
AGAGTTTCGTTGGGTGCGAAGCACCAACAATGAAACTCGTGTTGAACGAAACCACAGTAAAACAGTTTATTTGATGATATTTAAATTGAATCTCAATTATTGAAATTGATTATCGAAATTGATTATTGAAATTGATATTGCCATTGATTATGAAATCCACCCGAGAAATATTCAAAACCAATCCTTCCTACTAGAAGAAATGTTCTTGTGAAAAATTGTGCACACGAAAAGTTAACTTACGAAGTAAAAATCTTCTGACTTTGAGCAATTTTAAATTTTATATAATGGGGGGCACCTGTAAATACCTGAATCTATCTCCAAATGGGGTGAACGACAAATTGCATTTATCAAATAAAAACTATAATCCTAATGTTATTGAAATTTATTACCCCACGGTCGATCCCGAAAGCTTTCGGGAGTGGGCAATGATGATGAAATTAAAATGTCAAAAACCATAACCAATGGTTTCAACCGTTGGGACTTTAAAAGTGCAATTTGTCGTGCACCCTTTTTAATAGACTTTTCTTTATTACAATTTGGTTTACTATAAATTTGCCTTTCTACGGTATTCTGTCGGAGTAGTTTCAGTAAATTTTTTGAATAGTTGATTAAAATTGGAAGCTGTTTTGTAGCCACATTCGTAAGCTATTTCCGAAATTCCCATATCGGTTTCAATCAGTAATTTGCAGGCATTAGAAACCCGAATCTCATTTAGATATTCCACAAAACTTTTCTTTGTTTTGAGTTTAAACATTCTACAAAAAGAAGTCGGAGTAAGATGGGCAATTTCGGCAATTTTAATCAGCGAAATTTCATCTCTGTAATTTTTGTTCAAATACTCGAAAACGTCCGAAAGTCTATCTTTTTTGCTGTGTTCATTAATAGGGTTGTAATATTCGTTATTAATAAAGGTAGTGTCTGAACTTTCGGATAATATTGCTAAAATCTTGAAAAGCCCTGCCATCACTTCAAAATCCTTTTTGTGAACTAATTTTTCTAATTTTTTTGCAATTAATTGGTTTGTTTCGCCACTAATTACTACCCCTCGAACGGCTTGGTTAAAGAAGGAATTTATCTTTTGAGTTTCTTTCAATTCATAAAAAGTAGGGCCAAAGATTTCTTTATTAAAATACACTACTATCGCTTTTGCCTTTAAAGCGTCATTGTTTTGATAATAAATCTCGTCATTGAGCCATACGTGTGGAATGTCTGAGCCCAAAAAAACCATATCGCCGGCTACAAATGGCTCGACTGAATTTCCAACAATTCGTTTGCCATAACTTTCTTTAACATAGACCAATTCGAGTTCAGGGTGCGAATGAAAAGGCGCTTGAAAAAAAGATTCTTCACGTGAAATGACAGAAAGAGAGCTGTTTTGGAATGAAGTTATTTTGGTTTTTTCAATTTTCATTTTTTTTATCAAAGATAAATAATAATTAAACAAGGATAATATTGAATTAATAAATGTAGTTCAGTCATTCTATCTTTCCAAATTCAAAAGAGCATTAATTTAATTAAAATAAGTATGGCGTCAGCTCCTCAATCGATTTCACAAAATAAAAATGTTGTTAATGAAACTAAAAACTGGCTGTTTCCATTTATTTTAGTCACTAGTTTGTTCTTTTTCTGGGGGTTTGTCCATAATTTAGATCCAATTTTAATTCCGCATTTGCGTAAAGCATTTAATCTAAGCGATTTACAATCTTCTTTGGTTGATTCATCAGTGTTTATTGCCTATTTTGTGATGGCATTGCCTGCTGGCTACATTATGAGAAAATATGGTTATAAATCTGGAATTTTGATAGGATTATTGCTGTTTGGAACGGGTTCGATACTCTTTGTTCCCGCGGCAAATTCACTGCAATACATTTATTTTTTGGGAGCTTTATTCATCATTGCGTGTGGCCTTACTTTTTTGGAAACAGCCGCAAATCCTTACGTTACCATATTAGGTCCCGCAGAATCGGCAACCAAAAGACTGAATTTCTCACAATCATTCAATGGTTTGGCGGCTTTTATTGCACCAGCTTATATTGGACCAATGATATTATCTGATAACAATTATACTCAAGTTCAAATCGAGGCAATGGCTCCAGCTATCAAACACGCCTATTTGGTTTCAGAAGCTGAAAGTGTGAAAATGCCTTATCTAATTCTGGGATTGATTATTTTAGCAGTTGCCGTAATCTTTTATTTTACTAATATGCCCGATGTAAAGGATGAAGATGTCGAGGGCGAAGATGGGGCTAGTTTCAGTGGTGCACTAAAATCAATGCGTTTGCGATGGGGAATTTTAGCACAGTTTTTTTATGTCGGAGCTCAAGTCTGTGTGGGTAGTTTTTTTATCAAAATGGCTACCACTTCATCAGGAATTGATGAACGTTCAGCATCTATTTATTTAGGCTTTTTTGGACTGGCGTTTATGTTGGGTCGTTTTTTTGGAACGTTTTTGATGCAATATATTCATCCACGAAAATTATTAATTAGCTACACCATTATTAATATTGTACTTACAATAATTGCCATTACAGGAACAGGTATTATTGTAGTTTACTCCTTAATAGCCATTGCTTTTTTTATGAGTATTATGTTTCCAACAATCTTCTCGATGGGAATAGATGGTTTGGGACACAATACCAAAATTGGCTCATCCTTAATAGTAATGTCTATTGTCGGCGGCGCATTTTTGCCTCCTATATTGGGAATAATATCAGATCAAACGGCCAGTATTCAATATGGATATATCGTTCCGTTGGTTTGCTTTTTAGTCATTTTATTATTTGCATTCAACATACACAAAACAGACCACGCCTAATTCAAAGATTAAAAAAATGTCACAAAACGAATTAAAAAAAACAGTAGTTCAATTGCATCCAAACGACAATGTCTTGGTTGCTTTAACCGATTTAGAAAAAGGAAAAACAGTAGTTTTTGAGAATGAATCTTTCGTAATGCAAGATACTATCAAGGCAAAACATAAGTTTTATATGTCTGATTTTCAATTTGGAGATGAAATTTTTATGTACGGTGTTTTGGTTGGAAAAGTACAATCTGATGTTGCCAAAGGAAGTTTAATGACAACCGAAAATTTGAAGCACGCCGCAGAACCTTTCGCTTATCGTCCGTTTGATTACAAATGGCAAGCTCCTGATATTTCTAAATATAAAAACAGCACTTTTAATGGGTACAAACGAAAAGATGGTCGTGTAGGAACTGCCAATTATTGGCTTTTTATTCCTACTGTTTTTTGCGAAAACCGAAATCTTGACGTCATAAAAGAAGCCTTGCACAATGAATTGGGTTATTCGGTTAGCGATAAATATACACAGTACACCCACCAACTTTTGGAAGCCTATAAAAAAGGATTGGATATCGAAAATGTGGCTCTTGATTTGTTGCCAACAGCCAAAGCCAATCGGATTTTTAAAAATGTGGATGGCATCAAATTCCTCAATCATCAAGGGGGCTGCGGCGGTACACGCCAAGATTCTGCAACGCTAAGTGCTTTATTAGCCTCTTATGCAAACCATCCGAATGTGGCTGGTATTACCTTGTTAAGTCTGGGTTGTCAACATTTGCAAGTCCAAGATTTTGTGAATGATGTGAAAAAGCAAAACCCATTATTCGATAAACCTATTTATACTTTTGAACAACAAACCGCTCAAAGTGAGGAACAATTGGTTGCAAATGCCATCAAAAAAACATTTGAAGGACTCATTGAAATCAACAAATTAGAAAGAACGCCACAACCATTAAGCCAATTGTGTATTGGTGTAAAATGCGGAGGCAGCGACGGTTTTAGTGGCGTTTCTGCCAATCCTGCTGTGGGTTATACTGCCGATTTGGTAGTGGCTTTAGGCGGAAAAATTTTATTGGCAGAATTTCCTGAATTGTGTGGTGTAGAACAAAACTTAATTGATCGCTGTGAAACGGAAGAATCAGCAGAAAAATTTATATATTTAATGCGTTCTTATGATGATTTGGCGCACAAAGTAGGTTCGGGATTTCACATGAATCCTTCTCCTGGAAACATCAAAGACGGATTAATTACCGATGCGATAAAAAGTGCGGGCGCTGCCAAAAAAGGCGGAACTTCGCCAGTTGTTGATGTATTAGACTATACAGAACCAGTAACAAAAGCAGGTTTGAGTTTGGTTTGCACTCCCGGAAATGATGTAGAAGCAACTACAGGAAAAGCCGCAGCTGGAGCGACTTTAATTTTATTTACAACTGGTTTGGGGACACCTACAGGAAACCCAGTTTGCCCAGTGATTAAAGTGGCTACCAATTCGATTTTGGCTACCAAAATGAAAGACATCATCGACATTGATTGCGGTCCGGTAATTAGTGGCGAAAAAACCATCGAGGAAATGGGCGAAGCTATTTTGGATTATTGCATCAAAGCCGCAAGTGGCGAAATCATTCCAAAAGCGGTTCAGTTAAATCAAGACGATTTTATTCCTTGGAAACGAGGGGTATCTTTATAAGAGTTATGAGTTATGAGTTATGGGTGATGAGTTATGGGTTTTGAGGTATAGTTATAAAGTACCGCTATAACTTTTACATCGTATCCACAAGCTTTAAACCAACAACATTAAAAAACAAACCATTGATAATAAACATAAACAATCTAAAGCAAACAACAAACAACAAACAATAAACAACAAAATATGTTCTCATTACAAAATAAAAAAGCAGTAATTACAGGTGGCGGTAGCGGAATAGGCAAAGCCATTTCCCTTTTGTTTGCCAAACAAGGAGCTGAAGTTCACCTCATTGAACTAACCGAAGAAAGTGCCCAAGAAGCCGTTAACGAAATTAAAACCAATGGTGGAAAAGTAGTTTCACACGCTTGCAATGTAGCCAATCACGAAGCAGTGGTTGCCGTTTTTGAAAAAATTGGTGCCATTGATATTTTAGTAAACAATGCAGGAATTGCCCACG
Source organism: Flavobacterium sp. (assembly GCA_003449615.1). Taxonomy (GTDB): domain Bacteria; phylum Bacteroidota; class Bacteroidia; order Flavobacteriales; family Flavobacteriaceae; genus Flavobacterium. The sequence continues at coordinate 322 of DMHA01000196.1, read as the reverse complement.
TTGGTAAAGTGGATACCACTCCCGAAGCTGATTTCGATCGCATTATGAATGTAAACGTCAAAGGTGTTTACAACTGCTTGTTTGCAGCCATTCCACAATTGCGAAAATCCAATGGTGGGGTCATTGTCAATATGGCTTCGATTGCAGCTTGGGTTGGAATTCCAGATCGATTTGCTTATTCCACTGCAAAAGGTGCAGTAATGGCAATGACTTTGTCGGTGGCGAGAGATTATATGAGCGAAAATATTCGATGCAATTCCATTTCGCCAGCACGAGTACATACACCATTTGTTGATGGCTTTATTGCCAAAAATTATCCCGG
>DMHA01000320.1 GCA_003449615.1 Flavobacterium sp. | reverse complement strand
TATTTTATAAATGTTATTGGTATATATTCTTCAAAAGTTGCATAATTCAAAGCAGAATGTTCCCTTTTTCTGTTGTATTGAATTTATGAAATTTTGAAATTTTAAATTCTAATTTCATTCTTTTAAATAGGTAAATAATTTTATTCAAAATCTCAAAACAAATCAAAAGAATTAAATTTTAATATCGGATAAAATAAAAAATGTATTTATCCGATTTTAGTTGTATCTTTGTTGGGTTATGTGGAAAATAAATTTAGAATATAGACCAGAGTTTCAATCAACCTTTGAAAGATTGTACCAAAAAAAGCAAGATTTGCAATCCAGCAGACCTTTGCCCAACATCGCTTTGAATAAAATCAGAGAGAGTTTATCCATAGAATGGACTTATAATTCCAACAGCATCGAGGGAAATACCTTGAGTTTAAGAGAAACTCAAATGGTGCTTCAAGAAGGAATAACCATCAAAGGGAAATCGCTTCGAGAACATTTTGAAACGTACAATCATGACAAAGCCATTGATTATTTGTTTTCGATAATTAATGATGATTATGTTTTGCGAAGTATTGACATTCTTTCGTTACACAGTTTGGTTTTACGCTCCATGGAAGAGGATTTTGCTGGACGCATTAGAAACGGTGGCGTTCGCATTTCAGGAGCTAATTTTGTTCCGCCAAACGCCAATAAAGTTTCTGATTTACTGGACGAATTGATTGATTTTATCAAAACCAATCCTTTAGAATTGAACGACATTGAACTGGCTACCATTTTTCATCATAAACTCGTTTGGATACATCCTTTCTTTGATGGAAATGGGAGAACGGTTCGACTGGCTATGAATTTATTATTGATGCGTTGTGGTTTTCCGCCCGCTATCATCCTCAAAAATGATAGAAAAAAATACTACGAAGCTCTCAATCAAGCCAATAATGGCAATTATCAAAAACTGATGCTTTTGATGTGCCAAGCCTTGGAACGCAGCTTGAATATCTATTTGAATGCGATGCCTGATAACAATACCGATTTTCAAATAATTTCAGACATTGTAAGTGAACCAAATAGTCCTTATGGTCAAGAATACATAAGTTTATTGGCTCGAACAGGAAAAATAGATGCCTACAAAGAAGGCAGAAATTGGTACACTACCAAAGAAGCCATTGAGGATTATATCGAAAAAAGAAAGCGAAAACGCTAGCTTTAAGTTAGCGTTTTTTTTGGGTTATCTCAATCAATTTATCTTACTATTAATTTTTTTGCATACCAAAGTATTTAGCCTCTTTAGGTAATCCATTTTAAAAAAATCATTAATAACTTTCAATCAAAATTTATTTATATCTTTCACCCAGAAAATTAAAAATATGACTAAAAATTATCTTTACATCTTAATAATCCTGATTGTTGGATCCTGCTCAAAATCTATTGATAAAAAGGAAATAATTAGCAAAATATCAAACGACAATCTTGTGATAAAACGTGTCGATTTTATTCAAGAATCTAACTATTATAATGTCGTTACTGATATAGAAAATTCTGTTAATTCTTCAAAAGAAGCATGGAAAAATGCGCCTGAACTGAACAAGTTGCACCGATTAATCATCATTGATGAAGTCAGTAAAAAGTACCTAAAAAAACTAAAACAAGGAAATTATTTGAATGAGGATAAAGTGATTGCTTACCAATTTACCAAAATGAAAGGGAATAAAAAATTTATAGGATATGCTGTTATTCTATTTCACGAACAAAATCAACATACCTTGTTTTATGAAATTTACCCAGCTCCTTATGATTATTTTCCCAGAGGAGGAATAAAGCAATTAATCAACAAAGGACTTGTTAAAGAAATCAACCAACTCGAAGCCGAATATTATAAAAAACAAGCGGCTAACAAAAAATGAATAATGATTGTGTCTTAACTTTTATATACTTAGCCTTTGCAAATAGTTCCCAAAGCAATTTCAATAAAAGTGACTTACTAATGCTTTGAAGCAACATTGCTTATTTCACCCAGTCCAAAAACTGGATGGTTTATTCAAAAGCTATTTGGTAAAATGAGCATCTTTTTATTTTTCTGTATAAAAATCTTCGATTTTAAAAAGCCTTTTCCATAAAATCTAATTTAATGAGCTCCCAGTTTTTAAAAAGCAAGCAATTGGGTTCAAAATCTAAATCAGCAGCTGTAAAATCAACAATCATTGTTTTAATTTTAATGAAATCATCATTGTAAGGATACCGTTTTTGAAAGTACAATATCATTTCGTCAAGAGGAATACTTTTTAGGAAATAATGCAAATCCCAAAAGTCTTTTTTTCGTCCGCCACGCAAAACAACATCCAGTTTCATTGCAATAATTTCTTCAATAGAAGCCATCCGAACAGTATCGACAACAAGTTCTTCAAAAACAAAATCATCGGTGTAATATAAATCTACTTTCACGAAATCGTCTTTAGAATTTCCCACTTCAAAATAAGTTCCGAATGCTACAATATCGATTGGACTTGTATTAAAATAGGTGTATTTATTTCGAAGAAAATTTTTGATGCTCTTGAAATCAACTGAACGATATTCCGCATCTGTAAATAAATCAATATCAACCGACATTCTATGTCCAATTTGCAAACTCAAAGCCGTTCCGCCAACGAGTCGAAAGGACGAAAAAATATCTTCCTGCATCAAATCGAGTAGAATTTCTTTGAGCAAAGGCGAAACTGTGTTCCAATGCAATTTTTTCAAAATAGACTATAATTGGTGTTTTATTAATTTGATTTTTTCCACTATATCTTTCCCATAAAAACGAGTGATTTCTTCTTTTTCTTCTTCGGTTCCTCTCGAAAAAACACGTTTAATAACTGCCACTTTCATTTGCTGCCAATCTATTTTATCAAAAGTAGTGTCCCAAAACAAGCCTTTTCTCAATTTTGAAATATCGGGTTTTAGTTGATTTATTTTCTTGGCCTGTTTTAGATCATAGAAAACTTGCAACGTCATCAAAAAACCTTCTTCTAGTTGTAGTTTTTCTTCTATTTTAAGAGACAATTCCACATTCATTCTTCGATTGCCCTTAATAATAGCTCCTAAAGTTTGAGGATGCTCACCAATAGCAATAGCAAATTGCCTTTTGTTGATATTTTTTTTCAACAATTCTCGCTCCACGATTTTTCCTGGATGAATCCCTTTTATGATTTCAAGTGTTGTTTTCATAACACAAATATAAACAAAATTGTTTACATAATATGAAATCAAGTTTGTTACAAATCCAAAATCTAAAATCAATTGTTGTAACTTTGTGACCGACTATTTGGAATCGCCAAAATTTATGCTAGAAAACGATAATAACATTGAAGTATTGGGTGCGCGAGTACACAATCTAAAAAATATAGATGTCAAAATTCCAAGAGAAAAACTGGTAGTAATTACTGGGCTTTCTGGCTCGGGAAAATCATCCTTGGCTTTTGACACTATTTATGCTGAAGGACAACGCCGTTATGTAGAAACTTTTTCGGCTTATGCCCGTCAATTTTTGGGTGGTTTAGAGCGTCCCGATGTCGATAAAATTGACGGACTTTCGCCCGTGATTGCCATTGAACAAAAAACTACTAGCAAAAGTCCTCGCTCCACCGTTGGAACCATTACCGAAATTTATGATTTCTTGCGTTTACTCTATGCGCGCGCCGCCTATGCCTACAGTTACAACACTGGCGAAAAAATGGTTTCCTACAACGATGAGCAAATCAAGGAATTGATTACCCAAGATTTTGCTGGAAAGCGCATCAATATTTTGGCACCAATAATTCGCACCAGAAAAGGACATTATGCTGAATTATTCCAGCAAATTGCCAAACAAGGTTTCCTGAAAGTCCGAATTAATGGCGAAATCAAAGACATTACTACTGGAATGAAACTCGACCGTTACAAAACACACGACATCGAAATCGTAGTTGACCGCCTCGAAGTAGCTCCTCCTTCGGGGGCGGGGGGGGCTGATGAAAAAAGATTATCCGAAAGTATTGCTACGGCGATGTATCACGGCGAAAATGTGTTGATGATTTTAGACCAAGACACGAATGCCATTCGATTTTTCAGTCGGAATTTAATGTGTCCGACAACTGGAATTTCCTATCAAAATCCAGAACCCAATTTATTTTCCTTCAACTCGCCAAAAGGAGCTTGTAACCATTGCAAAGGTTTAGGAACAGTAAACGAAATTAATCTCAAGAAGATTATTCCCAATCCAAAAATGTCCATAAACAAAGGCGGTTTTGCCCCTTTGGGCGAATACAAAAGCAGTTGGATGTTCAAGCAATTGGAAATCATTGGCGAAAAATACGGCTTCAAATTAACCGATCCGATTTTAAATATTTCCGAAGATGCAATGGAGATGATTTTGAACGGTGGCAAGGAAAAATTTTCCGTCGAATCGAAAGTTTTGGGCGT